>WQZU01000064.1 GCA_009780575.1 Candidatus Methanomicula labiotermitis | reverse complement strand
GGGGATAAATCAGCGGTTATTCAGCGGAATAATAGCAACCATGACACCGCACCAGGACACTCTCGGGATATCGGCGGTCGACGTCATCGAAGAACTGAAGACGGTCGGAACACAGTATTTCAGGAACCACTACTCGCATGATGCACTGAGAGAAGGATCACTCCGAGCATTTTGGGATGTGAATACGAATCGCGCATATATCAATAGAAGGAGCAGAAAGGAGATATTAAGCGGAACGGCAAAGCTCGCATTGGATCAGGATATCTCAAGGCCTTTCAATCATACGAGTGACAATTTCACGCGTGCAGAGATGGAATTCGATCTGGGAGGAGACTTCATTGTCGGACCTCACATAGCACTGTGGATCTGTGCCCAGAACGTATTACCGATGGAATGTTCTGTTGACGTTTATGCAGAGAATGATGGAGTGTTCGATAGAATCGGAGGATCTTCTTTCTCGGGAGTATTTAATCATATGATGGTTCGGCGAGAAATTCCCATATCCACATCCAAAACTTCAAAACTGAAGGTAGTAATCAGGGCCATACGCAATTATATACGTGTTGGTATGGATCGTAACTCTCAGGGAACGGTGTTATTCCGAAGACACGAAAACGAGTCTAGAGTGAACGGCTCTTTCAGCTTCGAAGTTACAATCTCAAAGTACCACAGCGTGACCGGAAGTAACATGAAACTTAACGATTTTTATGTATACCAGATTAATAGAGTTCTAGCGAACACCGGCGAGCGGCTTCCGGAACAGAGAAATTTCACTCCTGTTTTCCCGAGAGGATTCGGCCGGTGGATGGAAGAAGGGTATGATATGCAAGCAAACGATATCATAAACGATATCCTCGACGCGAACGGATACAGACTCATTAATCCAGACCTCTCTCTTTCGAATCTCAGTGTAAATCTCTTCAGATGCGGCGGAGACTTCATCTACAACTATCTGACAACGATTGCGGACATGCACAATACCTACGGTTCCCGCGACGGATATCAGAACGTCATAGCCGGCGATATGTGGAATGATGACTCGGTAATATTCTCGAAAAGATTGAAAGTAAGCGATGAGCCGCGTTTCCATATCTGCTACGCTCCACAGGATCCGGACATGGAGAAGATATGGATCAAATCGTTCCGTCCGGAAATGACGATGGCCCGTAAACCGGTAACGTCGATGATACAAGGAATGGATGAAAATGAATCGCCCATAATGCTAGCGTTGACAGACGTTGGCCGATTGAGAAAACAGGGAGAGATAATGACCTCTTCGGCAGAGCTCGACAACAATGTTTCATCAGTTATAGATGCGGCAAAGGTCGCTTATGCCGATGTGATACGACATTCCGGCTCTCAGTGGAGCGGAGAGATCGAATTAAGCGGGATACACAACGCATTCATGCCAGAATCAGAATACAAAGGGTTCATTGACATCGATGATGTGAATCCGCATGATACATACGGGTCAGGCGTTCCGGTAACGATAACAGACCGCAGATATGATATGGACAACGAAAAAGTTCTCGTCAACGAAGTTACGTATGACTTCCGGGACCTCACAACGAAATTGCAGATATCGAATTATTCGCTGCTGAGCAGCAACCTCATAACGGATAACGCAAGATCATCAAAGGATGCGGGGAATGCTGCGCTTGACGCAAACAACGAAAGCCTTCAGATAAGACAGTTCCTTTATCTCATGACCGATGCAAATACAACACTGGATGAACAGGAGGAGACGGCAAGAATAAGAGTCAGGCTTACCAATGGGCAGGAAAGAGGGTTCGATGCCACGGTCATCAAGGTGCCGGACCTCAACTCAACGTTACTGCATGCCTTTTTACCGGTCGACAGCTCATTCGCCGAAGTGAAACATGCCGTAGAGGCGGTTAGATATGATGAGAATCCTTGGATAGAGCTAAGGAGATCGCAGAGGGTCGATAAAGGACCGGGGCAAAGTTTAACAATCAATATACAGATAAAGCACCGTGAATAGAAACAACACGATAATTGCAGCTCTTGTATTGACGGTTACCGTCGTGATCGCAGCATATGCGTTGATAACTATTCTCGATGATGATGACACAGAGGATAACGGCCCTTACTATACAATAAGCTTTCAGGTCGTTTCTGGCGATGATGTTCTATTTCCATTCGTCGACGGCAATCTTACAGATCCTGGAACACGTATAATGAAAATTGTTGAGTATGATGCAGTCAATGGAGCTTTTCTGTTTTTTAGCAATCTTGCTGGAGGGTTCATACAATGGGAAGTCAGTATCGAGTTTCACAATCTGGTCCCGCTGAAAGAATATAATATAAAAATCGGGTTCAAATTTGATAATTTCATACCTCCACTTTTCCAAGCCCCAAGTTTGCATGACACGCTAATAACTTCATGCGAAGACGGTAAGATATCGCTGATTTTCCATATGACTGGAGGCAACAATCTTGGCAGTCCGTTCATTATCGGATTCGGCGCTCCGAAATAGATAAACTAACCTCTATAAATTGATCACTGCGGCCTGTCAGTGACACTATCTGGCTGTGTAAATTGAGGTTCGTGACCAACGAACGACAGATGTCTTCAGAGAACAAATAGTTACTTGTGAAGGACTTGAAAACAGTTGAAAGGTTGTTGAAAACACGGCAGGAGAGAACGGATGAG
>WQZU01000063.1 GCA_009780575.1 Candidatus Methanomicula labiotermitis | reverse complement strand
TACTCCGGCCAATTTCTCTTATATTGTTTACTGCATCCCATCCCTGCCATCGTCTGGCTCCTGCTTCGTTACAAGCGGCCGGACGATGGTTCTCCAGCTAATTACGATTTATCAAACACAGTTTTCGAACATAGAACATTCTTATTAGTGTTTCATTTTGCGAAACGCGGCGCGACATTCTTATTAACCGTTACGCATTCCGTTGCCTCATGTGGAAGATATTGGGAGTGGATGCGCTGTATGTGGAGTTCGCCGATGTCTGGAAAGAACGGATATCGGAAGTTGTGTCCGAGGGCGACAACGGCAGAAGATTCAGGGAATTAATGAAAGATTCCGGTGTACTCTACATGATGAACGGTGCAACCGAGATACACACGTTCATGGTGGAACTTCCGGAGACCGTTTCCGGAGACGATCTGCAGTTCCTTGCCGATGAGATAGTCAATGTTGCGAAAACAGCCGATTTCCCGTTCGTCTCGCTGAACGGCAACTACGAAAAATGCCAGGTGATATTCACAACTGAGAAAGAGCCTGAGATATTGGGCCTTGACAAAGCGGAAGGGATATCCGCGGGCGCGGTCTTCGCTCCGATACTTGAGTCATGGAGCGACAAACGAAGGAATGAAACATTCATGTAATATGACCTCATAGTACCGAAACATCAGACATGTAAGGGATGCACATGTTTAGTGATAAGAAAGAGGACATGCGTCCGGTGTTCAAGGCGTGGAGCCTTATGTTCGTAATGCTGTTTATGCCGGGCATTTTTTCGCGGATGGTATACAACCCCTCCGGTTCGTCGGATTACGCTGCTCCGTTCCTGTCGGACATCAACGTTGCTTTGGCGATAATCCTTTTCATGGCGTTAGTGCTTCCTGTTCTCTGGTTCCTGGAACGGTTCGCCGTCATTCCGTCGAAGGCTCAATGTTACGCGATGCTCTTGATTTCAGCGTGCGTCTCTTATTTTGCCGGCTATATCACATTCGGAGCGCCGGTCACGGCCGTGGTACTGTTCCTGTTTGCGATCGGCATTGTTACGATAAATGTTCTGAGACGTCATGACTGGTATCTTGACGATCTGTGGATATTTTCGATCATCGAGAAGAAATGAACTCAATGTCGCCCATGTCGCTCAGATCGCGCACCGGCGTTCCCGGAAGAGCTTCTAACGTCTCATGACCGTCCTCAAGATCCATTTCCATTAGGATCGGGCGGAACGCCTTCCATTTTATGACCGCATCATCCACGAACTCGCTCTCGAAGAACATGTAGAATATCACCGACGAGGCGGCGACCACGATCATATTGAACGCCACCGATGACAATATGAATGCTATTACGACCGCAATGCTCATGGTGTTCACCGCGACCATTATGAAAATGAACACCATGAATACTGGCACAACCATCTTTCTGAGGGTTTCCACCGCTCCGCCGTACAGTGAGAAATCGCGGTAATTCGATGATATCCGGACATTCAGTGATTTGAACGGAGTCCACGGCAGAACAAGAAGAGGTATGAACATGACCAGCGAGAACACATAGATCGGTGCCTCATACAATCTTATGTTGTTCATGAACGCCGGATTCAGAGACAGATATATCCACAACGATATTCCGACCAGGAATGCGAATAACATTGTCTCCGTCATCTCTTTTATCGGTATTCCTGACCGTTTGAGATTGTATTCCATCGTTATCTTTCTTGTATCCACATTCGGCGGGATGTTGAATGCGAACATCACGATCTTATCCCAAAGCGTCAGTTTTTCCTTTATGTTCAGGTATTCGACCGAAGATATGACCGCAAAGAACACCATCCTTTGGAGCACCACGGCAACTGCTACAACGCCCACGCAGCCTACCAGCAGAAACGCCACGAAGAACAGCACCGCCATCGGAACGTTCGCAAAGAACAGTATCGCGGGTATGGCTATCGCGATCAGTAAGGCTTTCCACATTGCCGATTGCACGTATGTTATCAGACCTATCACTAAAAACGGAACCGAAAGTATCATCAGGGCTGCACCCAGTTCCATCATATCCGCACGGACGATGACGAACATTGTTACTGTGCATATCAGCAGCGATACCAGGAACAGCGATAAAATCATCCTGTCTCCCGTTCTTACCAGCGACAGTTCGGAAACGTGTGCATTCCTTTTTATGAATGTCTCTTTCATATCATTCCATCCACGCTTTTAATCTCAGTTTTGCTTTATCGCCTCTGAATATGCCTATCACCAGCGCCAAGGTCTCCTTTTTCCTGAGTTCCAGTACGATCGTGTCATCGACAACGGATCTTTTGAACTTCATACATGTTCCGCCGCTATCCGAAACGGCAACATCCACGGGATTGTCGGAATGAACGCTTATGGAAAGTTTCCCGCGTTTCGCGTTCAGCGGAAATGTTTTCACATTATCATAAGCGCCGTCCTTATCCGGATCGAATTCGCCTATCGATATCGAAGAATCCATCAGTATGACGTTTCTGCCGAGCATTTGGCCGAATCACCGTATATCGCCATAACGAGTGTCAGGTTATACATTTTACCGCTCTTTCATACGTTTTGTGAAGAAAATAATGCTTATTGTTGGTCATTCGGCGCGTATATCGCTTCGAGGTCTGGTCACGTTGTCGAATTCAGTTGATGTTAAATACTTATAAGTCCATGACCATCAGGGCATCTGAAATGGGAGCAAGAGGACCTAAACCCAAACATCTGGACATCTCGTGTCCGAATGGAC
>WQZU01000062.1 GCA_009780575.1 Candidatus Methanomicula labiotermitis | reverse complement strand
GGGGATAAATCAGCGGTTATTCAGCGGAATAATAGCAACCATGACACCGCACCAGGACACTCTCGGGATATCGGCGGTCGACGTCATCGAAGAACTGAAGACGGTCGGAACACAGTATTTCAGAAATCATTATTTGCATGATGGACTGAGAGAAGGATCACTTCCGGCATTTTTGGACACGAACACGGGCCGCGCATATATCGGGAGAAGGAACAGAGGGGCGATATTGCACGGAACGGCAAAACTCGCACTGAATCAACCTCTTTCAAGGCCTCGTTATCCGATACCCCATCTAATTTCTCCTGATCCTGCATACACTTATGCGGAAATGGAATATGACTTCGGAGGAGATTTCATCGTGGGACCTCATATAAGAATATGGCTAGGCTCCGGAGGCATGTCACCATTCACTTTTAATATAGACGTTTATGCGGACGATGATGGAATTTTCGAAAGAATCGGCGGACTCTCGTTAAGTGGAATGAATCGGAATATGAACCATCTGGATATTCCAATATCTGCATCTCGAACATCTATACTGAAAATCGTAATAGGCGTCACAGTAGGGCGGATATCATTGCATGTGAACAGAAGTCCTCCCGGGATACTGAAGCTTCGACCGACAGGCGGAGAAATATCCGAATCCGTTGGTTCTTTCGCTTTTTCTGCAACGATTGCGAAATTCCATGATATAACCGGAGATAACACGATTCTTAACGATAATCCCGTTTATAGAATAGACAGAGTTATCACGGGCGACGGCGAACGGTCTCCGAGGTCCGGAGATTTCATTCCCGTTTTCCCGAGGGGATTTGGTCAGTGGATGGAAGAAGGGTATGATATGCAGGCGAGTGATATCATACACGATATCCTCGATGCGAACGGATACAGACTCATTAATTCAGATGCCCCTCTTTCGGATCTCAATGTAAATCTCTTCCGCTGCGGCGGAGACTTCATATACAATTATTTGACAACGATTGCGGACATGCACAATACCTACGGTTCCCGCGAAGGACACCAGAACGTCATAGCAGGCGATCTTTGGAATGATGACTCGGTAATATTTTCTAAAAGATTGAAAGCAAGCGATGAGCCGCGTTTCCATCTGTGCTACGCCCCGCAGGATCCGGACATGGAGAAGATATGGATCAAATCGTTCCGTCCGGAAATGACGATGGCCCGTAAACCGGTAACGTCAATGATACAGGGGACGGATGAGAATGAATTGCCAATAATGCTGGCGCTGACAGACGTTGGCAGATTGAGAAAACAGGGAGAGATAATGACCTCTTCGGCAGAACTTGATAATAACGTCTCATCCGTGATAGATGCGGCAAGGATCGCTTATGCTGATGTAATACGACATTCCGGGTCTCAATGGAGCGGAGAAATCGAACTGAGTGGTATACACAATGCATTCATGCCCGAATCGGAATACAAAGGGTTCATTGACGTCGATGATGTGAATCCGCATGATACATTTGGATCAGGCGTTCCCATAACGATCACTGATAGCCGATACGACATGGATAACGAAAAGGTCCTCGTTCACGAAGTTACGTATGACTTCAGAGATCTAACAACAAAATTGCAGATATCGAATTATTCGCTGCTGAGCAGCAACCTCATAACGGATAACGCAAGATCATCAAAGGATGCGGGGAATGCTGCGCTTGACGCAAATAACGAAAGCCTTCAGATAAGGCAGTTCCTTTATCTCATGACCGATGCAAATACAACACTGGACGAACAGGCGAATGCTGCAACAGTGGATGTGAGACTCACAAATGGGCAGGAAAAAGAGTTCGATGCCACGGTCATCAAGATGCCGGACCTAAACTCAACGTTACTGCATGCCTTTTTACCGGTCGACAGCTCATTCGCTGAAATGAAACATGCTGTAGAAGCAGTGAGATATGATGATAATCCATGGATAGAACTAAGGAGATCGCAGAGAGTCGACAAAGGACCGGGGCAAAGTTTAACAATAAATATACAGATAAAGCACCGTGAATAATGTCAAACTGATATTTGCAACTATCATATTGACAGCGGCAGTTCTGGTGTCCGCATATGCAATAGTCGTTATTCTTGATGATGATAATGACCATTCAGAAGATACCGGTCCGTATTACACAATAAGCTTTCAGGTCGTTTCCTCTGACGAGGCTCCATTTCCCCGCATTGATGGCAATCTTACGGATCCAGGCACAAGACTAGTATTTACAGCAACATACGACGCGACTACAGAGAGTTTCGTACTTTTCGGGACAATGTCGCCCACCCGGGTATGGAGCGTATCCATCGAATTCAACAATCTGGAGCCGATGGAAGAGTATAACATAAGGATCGGGTTCAGCCCATATGGCATCAATTTCTACATCGTCCCGACTTTTCAAGATACTTTCATAACTTCCTGTGAAGAGGGCAAGATATCGCTCTCCTTCTTCATGCGCGGAGGGAGTCATCTGGGAGATCCGTTCATAATCGGATTCGGAGCTCCGAAATCGATAAACTAATCTCTATAACTCGATCATTGCGGTCTGCCATTGACATTATTTGACAACGTTGCGGATATGCACAATACCTACGGTTCCCGCGAAGGACGCCAGAACGTCATAGCAGGTGATCTGTGGATGCAAAAGGAAGACCGAAGAGACGGCAAAGGCCGCCGCAGGCGTGGCGATGGCGGTGAACAAGATAAACATGGGAAGTTACGATCTGTCCGACCCCATGGGGCGGCATGACGCCGTGAACGCGGTGAACGGGGTGATCGCATGAACACACCATTCACGGGAACCGAACTGAAGATAT
>WQZU01000061.1 GCA_009780575.1 Candidatus Methanomicula labiotermitis | reverse complement strand
TGGGTTTCAGTAAGGTTGCCTCTGATTGGGGTTATCGAACTGAGATTTAGCAAGGAGGGTTAAGTCGTAACAAGGTATCTGTAGGGGAACCTGCAGATGGATCACCTCCTACGCAGGGGTGGGGTCAAACCCACCCCTTTAAACAAAAGCGTAAGATTGCAAGGAATGCTGTATAAGTGTTCTCGCAATTCCAGGCAGTTTCCATGCACTAAAGGTAGCATCGAGCGTCAGTCGCCATCGTTAATTTTTATGTATTCCGATCATTCCGTTTTCGGACGGCCGAACAGATGAGTAGGTTCGCAGCCGGTTATGACCACATCAAGAAACATTCCGAGTTCATTGTCATCGGGAATGATGACCGGTCTGTAATTATCGGTTCTGGCGATCACTGTGCCGTTCTTACCCGCTTCGGTCACCAGAACTCTCACGGCCTTTCCCACGAGTCCGTCATTTCTTTGTTTAGCTTCATCGAACCTCATCGCGGTTATCCCGCGTGAACGTTCTTTGCTTACGCGTCCGTGTATGTGGTCGTCCATCGCTGCGGCCGCAGTACCCGGCCTAGCCGAAAAACGCGTAACGTTGACAGTATCGGGAGAAACGGTGCGGATAAGATCCAAACTCTTCTTATGATCGTCATCACGCTCTCCCGGGAATCCGGTTATTATGTCCGTGGAGATGCTTATGTCGCTGTGGAATGATCTCATTTTTTCGATCATTTCGATGAATTGCGAAGCCGTATAACGGCGGTTCATTTTTTTCAGGAGCTCATCGCTTCCGCTCTGTACGGGAACGTGAATGAATCTGTACACGCGGTCATCGCGCATTATGTCCATCAGAGGTTCAAGTATGCGCTCAAGACTTTCCGGATTCATCATACCTATGCGTATCTTGTATTCTCCGGGCACGGATAACAATTCTCTCATAAGCTGCGGTAACGATCCCTCAGTGTCAGATCCGTAGCAGGCGGTGTCCTGTGCGGTTATCTGGATCTCTTTGCATCCGCGTTCCAGGGCTTCCGTGAACTGCTCCTTTATCTGCGAGACCGGATAACTCACAAGATCTCCCCTTGCAAATTTGACTATGCAGTAGGAACAGTTTCCGAGGCAGCCTTGAGCTATGGGGATTATTGCAGACACGCGTGAATCATTGTTCGCACCTTTACCATAGACCTCATTCTCAGACGCATCGATCGAAGGATATCTTTCAGCGACAGCATCAGAAAGTGAATCGTATGATTCAGGCGGTATTATCAGTGAACCGGGAAGTCTGACGGATATGCGTGATGTCTGCGCCTTCGCCATGCATCCGGTGACTATTATCTCTTTTTTTGCGCTTTTCAGCTGAGATATGCGTTCGATCATTTTTTTTTCAGTAGTATCGACAACGGTGCATGTGTTGAGTATGACGATATCAGCATCCTCAGCGGAATCGACCGGTGAATGTCCGAGCGCACGCATTTTCGACGCAATGATGTCCCCTTCGCCGTAATTCATCGTACAGCCGTAGGACTCGACGAAATATCTCATCGGCCACCCTCGGCAGAATATCAGCGGGTGGTCTCGTCCTGGGTAACGGAACCGAATGCGGTCGTCCCGGAGATGTTAGTTATCTTGACCTTCACCCTTGTACCTTTAACCGTTCCGGGAACAACCACCAGATAGCTTTGGTATTTTCCGACACCGTCTCCTTTCTTCCCCATATCGTGGATGAGGATCTCAATGACGTCTCCCGATCTTAGATCGGATGATGTGTCGCTTTTGGAACTTTTTCTTGCGTTTATAGGCCTGCGTGCACCGCACGCTTCGCACTCAAGTACATGAGTTCTGCCTTCTTTTAGCATGTGCGTGTCCGGAAGGCCGCATTCAGAACAGATGACGAACATATCCGTGTATTCCTGGATCCTTTCGGATATCTGCGCAACGCCGAGCTTGGCCTTCAATACTGACCTTCTGCCTTCAATGTTGCCCGGCGTACCCAATTCTCTGAGAAGATATTGAAGGACATGCTGCGGATCCCTCCTCAGTCTGTCGGTTATGTCAATGAAGTTCCTGATGACGGTTATCTTACCTTCCTGAAGCACATCCATCTCCGGCAAAGAGAAACGCTCATGGTTCTCTATCGTCTCGGGAAGACAGCTCTTTGCCCTGTCCAGCAGTGATACGTAGTAGTCATCGGTCATTGATATCAGTTGCCACGATGTTCATGTGTTTTATAAAGGTTTGCCGAACCCGCCCGCATCGGAGCAATAAATGCTCATTTGAATGGTAAACCGCGTCTGTCTGAAAAGGAGCAGAAAACCCATTCTCAGATAATATCAAACAGAAGGCATACATTTTTGCGAAGATTTTATATCTGCCACGACTTTAGAGGAAACCCACAGTCCCGTAGTGTAGTGGTCAATCATGCTGGCCTTTGGAGCCGGCGACGGCGGTTCGAATCCGCCTGGGACTACTTCTTCCGTTCTCTCCTTATTACCTGAATACCGGGAAGTCTGGATTCCAGCATACTTATGAATTCCTCTTTCTTCTTCGGAGATATGATCACGCTTTGATTTTCAACCTTCACCAATCCCGATCTTCCGACCGATCTGCTGCTGAAACTTATCTCCAGCTGATCCATGGACAAGGAAGTATATGAAGCAAACCAAAACGTCGCGAAACAGGAGATTTCCTTAACTTCGGCAATGGAAGAATAAGGTATGTCAAACTTCATGAAGATTCCTCTCACATACAGACTGTCCCATCTGAAGATGTATATGATTACGAAGAACGCATAGAGCATAAAAGCGATTAATCCGGAGGAAACTAATGCCAGCAACAACATGGCGGTCGTATCAGACTCTTGTATAGACGATAAGAAGAAAACGAATGCAATGACAACGACCAAGATATGCCACAACACGTTCAATTTCGTTCTGTAGAATTCTTCCGTCATCGGATGCGTATCGACACACGTTTATTTCAACTCCATGCGATTCGCTCTAATGTATCTAAATTGAAAACTTCGAAACCGGTATGGTAAGAGTTTGAGACAATGACCGAAACCCTGTTCTGAGACCGAGTCGAAGACGAAGGTCGAAGAACAGGGTTTCGGCGCAAAGAGTATGTG
>WQZU01000060.1 GCA_009780575.1 Candidatus Methanomicula labiotermitis | reverse complement strand
TCTGTCGAACACTATGGGACCTGCTGTTCCGAGATCGTCAGTGAATGTTCCCGATGCGGTAAGCTTGCCTGATCCGCCTGA
Source organism: Candidatus Methanomicula labiotermitis (assembly GCA_009780575.1). Lineage (GTDB taxonomy): Archaea > Thermoplasmatota > Thermoplasmata > Methanomassiliicoccales > Methanomethylophilaceae > Methanomicula > Methanomicula labiotermitis. The sequence continues at coordinate 3,406 of WQZU01000060.1, read as the reverse complement.
TGCCATTGCGTCGGCGAGCGATCCGAACTTGTTCGCGGGATCATCATTCCAATAGTAGTAACCGCCCGTTACTTCCATGGTGAACGTCTTCTCATCGCTTTCACCGGTGATCACGCTTACCGCGCGCACGGTGAATGTGTATTCACCGACATCTTTCGGAATTCCGGATATCGATCCTGTCAACTCATCGAATATCAATCCCGGAGGAAGGTTTCCGCTGATAAGTTCATAGTTTATCGGCCCTCCTGCTCCTCCTTCCAGGGAAGCGGTTATTGTTGACGCATATATCCTATTGAACTCGCCGTCCGCGATCGTCGTTGTGCTTATTGTTACACCGGCGGGAGTCCAGTCCAGATACAGCGTGGTGTTCTCGATGACCAATGTCGTTCCGAACACGAATTCCGTTACGCCGCCGATATACCACTTACCGTTGCTTACGTATCCGTCCTTCTTCCACGCGCCTTCCGGCTTCGTCAGCGTTGACGGAAGGGAGATCAGCACGTATTCGTTCCATGTGCCGTCTCCGTTGTTCGGATCGAATGTGACCTTGAACCAATGATCGGGATCATTCATAAGAACGAGATCTTTGTTCTTCGCTTCAAACATCCACGTGTGGTTCGCGGATTCGAATCTTTCCGCGAATGCCGCACCGTCTGTAACGGCAACGATGCCCGCAGACAGCGTACCCGATATGAATACGCTGTACGTGTCCGCGTGTGAAGGCGCGAAAGCATCCGATCCCGTTGTCAAAACGCTAAGCGTTCCCGGCGCAACGTGAATATCTCCTATTATCGAAATGCTGCCGCATAGAACGACGTTTCCGTTCACATTGCTCATTATGGCGTTGCCGCCCCCGGTGTTCGTTATGTCCGCGATGTTGATGATCGTCACGTTACCCGTGATCGTTATAACGCCGTCCGCAGGCGCTGACGACGTCACCGCGCCTGAAAGTGTCACATCGCCCCATGCTGGAGATGCGTCGCCGAAGTTCATGCTCGCCGCGCCTATGTCCAGTATACCGTTCTTACCGAGCGTTATCTCGCATGCGTTTCCCTTTGCGTTCTTGCGTATCGCATCCGCCGCATCCTCTAAGGAGACGTTCACGGCACCGTTCAATATATGCGAGGTGCCGTCCGTCAGATACCTGATGACGGTGAACGAACCTCCTGAACCGATTATGTCGTACTGATGATTACCGTCTACTGCGGTCATTACGAAATCCTTTGTGAAATCCGTCACCGTCTTGGTCGGGACGTCCGCAGTACCGCCGAGGTTCAGTTTACCTGATCCGAGCTGGCCGAAGTAGTTCAGCCCCCACAGCAGAAGTTCGCCTTCGGCGTTCGCGGCCGCCGTGTGATAAGCTCCGATCGATATCTGTGTCCAGTTGTCCGCGTCTCCGACACGGGCCGGAACGCCTGTCTTGTTCTCGGCGGTAACGAATCCGAGCTGACCGCTCCTGTTGTCTCCCCAGGCCCACAGTTCACCGTTTGTCTTGATCGCTGCCGTGTGCTCCCTTCCCATGGCCGCGAGCGACCAGTCGTCCGTGTCTCCGACACGTGTCGGACTGTTCACGCCGCCTCCGACGGTACCGAGGCCAAGCTGGCCGTGTTTGTTGTCTCCCCATGACCAGAGTTCACCGTTGGTATTGACGGCGATCGTGTGCTGCTGCCTTATGGCCACTGTTTTCCAGGTGTCCGTTCCGACCTGTACAGGGGTGTTCCTGTCCGCGTTGTCACCGAGTCCCAGCTGACCGGTGTCGTTGAGACCCCAAGCCCAAAGCGTACCGTTCTTCTTTATGGCCATTGTGTGATCGTTAGCCGCTGAAAACGCCCAGTCGTTGTCAGTTCCGACCCTGGTCGGAGTGCTTACACTGCCCGCTACGCTGATATCGAATCCGAGCTGACCGTGGAAGTTGTCTCCCCACATCCAAAGTTCGCCGTTCGTATTGATCGCCGTGACATTGCCGCCTCCGGCTGATACCGACGACCAATCATTCGCATTTCCGATCCTGGTGAGAATGTTCCTGCTCTCTCTGTCCTTCTGCCCGAGCTGACCGTAAAGGTTGGATCCGCACGACCAAAGCTCGCCTTTGCTGTTCAAGGCGATCGTGAAATAGCTTCCGGCCGACACGCATATCCAATCGTCCGCGTCTCCGACACGGGCCGGGATGCTCGTAATCTTTATATCGGGACCGAGTCCGATCTGGCCGGCCTCGTTGTCCCCCCATCCCCACAGCGTACCGTCCGATCTGATGGCCATTGTGTGCATGCTTCCGGCCGAGACCATGGCGAATTGATGGCGTTCATCGATTGACGCTGTGACCGTCAGCGTTCCTTCTCCCGTGACATTAAGTATGTTCCCGGATAATGATGCGCCTGTTGCACCCGCATCCTTGATGCTCCACGCTATTGTCTTATCGGTTGCGTTCACCGGCAGCACCGTACCCGTAAGAGTTAACGGTATGCCGACCAAGACCGATGACGGTACGTCCGTTATGTCGGTCACGTAAACCGTAGGATCGTCGCCGGTACCGATGCCGATCGTTCTTTCATCGTTTCCGTCGGAAATGACGGACAATGATGCGGTCAGAAGTACGAGAACCGCGAACGCTGAGATCAGGACCTTGGAACGCGTTGCCGTTCCTGTCTTCACGTTCCTTGGTGTTCTCGTGTCTGATGCTCTCGTGTCTGACGCTCTCGTGTCTGACGCTCTCGTAACTGCGGTTCTTGTCTCTGACGCTCTCGAACCTGATGCTCTCGTGTCTGACGCTTTCGCATTTGATGCTCTCGTACCTGAAGCCTTTGTCCCGGAGGTTCTTGTCTCTGCCCTTCCGGTCCTCAGTTCTTTTGTTATTCCAGTTCTTGATCCTTCTCTTCTTTCCGTTACTGCGCTATTCCTTCCCGGACCGCGCGGATCCGGTTCCGCATTTTCCTTTGTCATACAGATGCCTTCTTTCTTCTCCTTTCGTAGTCTGCTTAACCTGCCGGTGTGTTTGAATTTCCATTACGGTCTGTATTCACGGAACAGCGCGTCATGCGCGGAGCATCCGCTGAGACCATACAATGAATATTCACATACGATGAGACTCAGAAACAACTATTCGAACGGCGGCCGGCATAAGGATAGTCTGTCCGGAAATCCATTTCCGGAGCGGGCTTTTCTCTGCCCCGTCGGTCCGAATCGGGTCCGGTCTCCGGCGGCAGTTTTGCTTGTCTGCTCATTGTTAACATGTGCAAGTATATAATAGTTATACAAAAGATATCAATCAACATAAATCAATTTCGGTAGTGTTGTAGTTAATGACTCTTATTAAATACTTATAAACCTATTGCGATCTAGGTATCGCAGATGGGAGAAAGAGGGCCTAAACCAAAGTATCTGGACGTTTCATGTCCGAATGAAAGTT
>WQZU01000059.1 GCA_009780575.1 Candidatus Methanomicula labiotermitis | reverse complement strand
GCCTGAGGAAATTGAGATATTCCTGCCCCATGACGGTGAGACGGGATGCGGAGATCGTTCAGCGTAAGCTATTTACGGACATGGCTCAAATACAGGATAAGTCGCACTTTTCAACAGAGGAAATCAGTTCTTAACATTCGAACAACTGAAGATATACTGTGCTGAGAAAGGATTCACCGTCGATAACGATAATTTCCTGAAGAATCTCGGCCTCTACAATGATGACGGTAAATTCAACTATCTCGCATATCTGCTTGCAGATAGCAACGCGGTTTCCGTGAAGATAGCGCAATATGCCGACACTGACAAGATAAAGATAATGCATAAGACGGAATGCGGTTTCTGTTCGCTGATCAAAGCGACGAAGTGCATGCTCTCCGCGCTTGACATGTACAATAAGACGGCTATAGAGATATCATCGAAACGCACGGACACGCCGCTTGTGGATGAGGTCGCCCTACGCGAGGCACTGATGAACTCGATACTTCACGTGCGACAAGAAGTCGTTACACAGATTGTCAGAAATGACCATCCCATCTGTTCGGGATGACCCTACCGCGACATGCGTCTCTGGTAACGGAGGGGTGTGAAGCTTGCGGGACAACGGGAAAGGGACAGGACACGAACTGGAAGTATCCCAAGGGTAAGCACGCTATGATGAACATATGTGAATCGTCGTAAGGGTCGTTATCGTGAAAGAGCGAAAATCGTGCTGATACGCTCTGACCAAAATGGTATGGGGACGGATGCGGGGCCTGTGGATTCTCCGCGTCGGACAGACATAAGTTCCTCGGCCTTGTAGGCGGCATCTAAGGCGTGTGCATTATCTGTGTAACGGAACTTGGTAAACCCGTAGGCTCCCGAGAAGATAAATCGGGTAACCCTCGCAGGATGGTCTGCGGGCAGAGGAAGAAGCAAAAAGCGAATGCCGTTCTGTAATGGAACGGATAGGTGCTCGTTCACCGCCCGAAAGGGAGCAGACTTGCGATAAAGGTATCACTCGGATAGAAAGGGGAGGAAAACGATGAAAGGGAATGCGTCAACAACATCGAAAGATGAGAACATCCCGAACTGTTACTCGAATCCGACCAAATGGGAGACCATTGACTGGAACAAAGCCGAAGAACATGTGAATCGTCTGCGAACCAAGATAGCCGAGGCGTATTCCGAAGGGAAGAAAAACACTACCAAACGATCTCAATATCTTCTTGTAAACTCTTTTTACGCAAAATGTCTGGCCGTTCGTAAGGTCACCACTAACCAAGGGAAACATACTCCGGGAGTGGACGGAGAGATATGGTACAGTTCAGAAATGAAGATGTCCAAAGCTCTGCAACTTACAAGCGACGGCTACAAAGCGAAACCGCTGAGGCGAGTCCATATACCGAAGAAGAACGGGAAACTGAGACCTCTCGGCATCCCGACGATGTATGACAGGGCGATGCAGGCACTTCACGCAATGGCGTTAGAACCGATAGCGGAAGTGACAGCCGACCCGAACTCATACGGCTTTCGGAAAGGACGGAATCAACACGACGCGTGCGGAGCATTATTCTGTGCACTCGGAAAGAATACATCCGCCAAATGGGTCTTAGAAGGAGACATAAAGGGATGTTTTGACAACATCTCACATAACTGGATACTTAAACATATACCCATGGATAAACACGTCCTGAAAGAATTTCTCAAAGCAGGATATATGGAAAATAACACTTTGTATCCGACCGAAGGAGGAACTCCGCAGGGAGGAATAGTCTCTCCGATACTTGCGAACATGGCACTTGACGGCATGGAATCCATGCTCGAACATAACCACCGTTCCGAGAGGGGAAAGAAAAGTGTTGAAGGACACAAGAACATGAACCCGCGCAAGGTCAACCTTGTAAGATACGCCGACGATTTCATCATAACCTGCGACAGCAGGGAAACGGCTGAACGTCTGCGGAAAGAAGTTACCGAATTTCTGATTGAGAGGGAGCTTACACTCTCTCCCGAAAAGACACTGGTGACCAACATAGACCAAGGCTTCGACTTCCTCGGATGGACATTCCGTAAATTCAAAGGTAAGATGATAATCAAACCCTCGAAGGAATCTGTCAAAACAGTGAAGGAGAAGATAAAGACCATCGTGAAACGCGGACTGCAATGGCCTCAAGACCTCGTAATCGCACAGCTCAACCAGACGGTGATAGGGTGGGCGAACTATCATCGGCATATTGTTGCCGCAGAGGTATTCGGACACATAGACAACTACATCTTCTGGACACTTGCACGATGGGCGAGACATCGCCACCGCAACAAATCCTGGAAGTGGAGAAAGAACAGATATTGGCACACCGTGGGAACTCGTAACTGGGTGTTCCACGGTGAGAAAGAGACGCTCAAACTAATGAGTGATGTGAAGATAAAGAGATACGTAAAGGTAAGGGCTAAGACAAATCCGTACTCCGACAGGGAATACTACGAGGAACGAAAATCCAAGAAGATGCCCAAAGAGAAGAGCGGATGGGGTCTCGTCAACTTCCAAGAAGAAGAAGCCGCCTTGATAAGAACAAGGTTTGTGATATTAGAGCCGTATGAGGGGAAACTCTCACGTACGGTTCAACGAAGGGAAGGAGGGGCAACCCTCTGACCCATTCTACAATGATTATATCAGAGGCGCATTCCCTGTGGTCGAATTCTATTCAGATCGTGTGGAGATAACATCTTCCGGAGGGTTGCCGCTGAGTCTCACAAAAGAAGAGTTCTTCAGTGGCGTTTCGCATCCGCGCAACCATGAACTTATGAGAGTATTTCTGAACATGGGATTATGTGAGCAGCTCGGTTCCGGCATGAAGAAGATAATGAAGGCATACAGGCCGGAAGATTATAGGATAACAGAGAATTTTGTGATGGCCCGTTTCAAGTATAACGAACATGCGCTTGCAGTACTGAACGGTTCGGGGAAGTTCGGAGAAAGTTCGGAGAAAGTTCATGGAAACTCAGGGAAGTTCGCCGAACTCTCTAATACAAAAAAGCGCATCATAAACATGATATGTGATGATAAAACGGTCACTGTGGACGCGATGGCTGCTTCTATCGGATTGACAACTCGCGCCATTGAAAAGAACATCAAGCAACTTAAGGAGGATGGCATAGTTGAACGCAAGAACGGCGACCGCGGCGGATATTGGGAAATAATCTGAAAAAGTTATGTCGTATCATCCTCCATTAAACGGTTTCCCAGACTGCCGTACTATACTTTCCTCAGAAAATAACTGTTTTTGGGTTCTTCGCAGTTTTCTGTGGAAAGGTTAAAATGAGTGTATCGGATTATGAGGGAATGTGATACTTCACGGGTGATGTTTCAAGCACGGGAGAGACGGATATCCGTACTTGTTTTGAAATTGATGGTAATGTTGTAGTTAATGACTCTTGTTATTTCTATAAGAAAAACCCAACAGTTCCCTGATGTTCCAAACATGATCGGTAATGCCTATCTTCATTGCCGGAGAGACGTGTTTATACACTCCG
>WQZU01000058.1 GCA_009780575.1 Candidatus Methanomicula labiotermitis | reverse complement strand
CTGACCCTCCTCGGACTCGAGGGGCCCGAAAAGAGATACGATCTGAAAGAGTATGACCGCGTGCCCAAGGCAATTCTGTACGGGTCAGGGTAATGTACCAATATCGGGCGAGAATTTCAGATTTTAACCACGTACAATTAAAACTCAACGCCGTTAAGTTAAAAAAGCATATAACGAGTGACCGCAATAAGTCTGTGAGAAGATATGTCCGGCATCGAAAAACAACTGAATGATGGCATGAAGGCCATGGACGAAGGAGACTTCAAGAAAGCATACAGCAAGTTCAAAAAGCTCGCCGAAGAATTCCCGGACAGCCCGGAGGCGTGGTTCTATAAGGCCGAAACGGGAAACATGGCATCCGGAATGTTCGGCGCGAAGGTCTCCGAGGAGGAGATAATGCTGTCGTACAAGAAGGCCATTGAGCTTGATCCCGAGAACTGTGAGTATTACGCGTCATACGGCGGATTCTGTGTGTCCATAGGAAAATACGATGAAGCGGAAGGCGCATACAACGAAGCGGCGGAACTGGATGAATCGAACTCGTCAAGATTCTTCTCCGAGTTTGCAACGGACTATTACAGCAACGTACTTGCAAGATACGGCGAGATAATGGACGATCCGAAGGCGAGGGCGCCATATGCCAAGAAGGCATTGATCTACATGCTCAAGGCGCTTGACCTGGATCCCGACGAAGCAAAAGGTCTGCTCTGATACGCCCTGCTGCGCAAAGTCAATGCCGGTCAGCAAACAGATCATTGTTTGTTCTTCAGCTCGCCGAGCGTTGTCTGCCTTTCCGCAAACGCATTGTGCTTGTGTATCGATTCCTCGGATTCGCTTCTTACCGTCAGGCAGACGTCATCGGGAAGTTCGGAATAATTCTCAACGATCTTCTTCAGAACGTCACGCACAACATCCTCAACGAATTTCGGGTTATTGTGCGCATTGATGACGACTGCGGCCTCATCATCTCTTTTCAGGATCTCATAGGTAGGCGATGAGAACGATGCTTCCACGATGTCGATAAGGTCGTTGGCTTCTATGTTTATGCTTTCGTCCATCGTCATAGATACGGTGCAGACGTTTCGCTGGTTGTGAGACATCACGGCAACGTTCCCTTTGCATTCGAGAATGTTGCCAACGGTCTCCTGCGCACAAGGGCATGCGGTCATCCCTATTACCTCAACGCCTATTGTTTTCAAAACTCTCTCGTTACGCACGGCCTCCGCTTCGCCGATAAGGGTGTACATCTCCAATGTTTCTCTGCCGTGAGGTGTTTTGGAGTTTCTGAAATATTCGGCGATGATCATGACCTCGGCCGTGTCGGCGTAGTCATGCTTTTCCAAAAGCTTCTTGCTTATGTTCAATGCCAGCGTCTCAATTCCGGACACGGGTTTACTGACGCTTTCATCCACTATTTCTCTGAGGACCTCAAGGTTCCTTGAAAGATGCGATCCCTTCTGTTCCGCAGGGAGATCGACAAAAACGTCTATCGTACAGTTAAGCGTGTCATTGATAAGCGAAACATCGCCCCTCTTGATGCGCACAGGCTTCTTAACGCCCGTGACCCCCACTCGGGTCAGTTTAAAACACGTGTCGCTCCTTCTGTTCTGGACATCGCACTTGTTGCTCATACGGACGCACGGATGCACACAATCTATTTTAAAATGATGTATGTCAACCATTATAGCGGTAGCTGCTTAAAAAAGAAGACACTGGGTATGTTCCGAATATTCTGTAATCATAGATAAATATGACCCGCTCAATGTATCACGGATGATCTGCGGTATAGATGAGGCCGGCAGAGGACCGGTCATGGGACCCATGGTAGTTGCCGCCGTATTTGTTGCTGATGACGGCATACTGAAGGAGATCGGAGTCAAAGACTCAAAGAGACTGTCGCCGGCGGTAAGGGAAAGGATGTACGGCGACATCATGGCGGCAACGGATCACAGGATGATCATACTGTCCGCGGAAGAGATAGATTCCGAACGGAACAGCCGTTCTCTGAATGAGATAGAACTGCAGATGTTCGCCGACGCTGTATCCGGAATGGATGTGTCCGAGATATATGCAGACTGCCCGGATGCCAATGAATCATCGTTCTCGTCATCGCTTTCATCGAAGCTTCGCAATGTGAAGGTAACGGCCGAGCACAAGGCGGACGACAAATATCCGGTGGTGTCGGCGGCCTCCATCATCGCAAAGGTGACGAGAGACCGCATAATGAGGGAGATAGCATGCAGCTTCGGCGAAGACATAGGGAGCGGATACCCGAGCGACCCCGTAACGACGGAATTCATCGCTAAATGGATAAAGGAGAACGGGGATGCGCCACCGCACACCCGCCGTTCATGGGAAACGGTCAGAAAGATGATGACGTTGTCCATGAACAGAAAGATTACGGATTGGTAAGACAATGACGATGTACGACACCATTCAGGAAATGATAGACAAGTTCCACATGAAAGCGGAGAGCGACGCGAAGGTCCGCGAAAAACTCCAAGGCGTGACAAAAACAATAAACATCGATCTCGGAAGCGAGAACTATTCCATGAAACTGGAGAACGCGCAGATCATCTGTTACAAAGAAGGGATGACCGAAAACGCGGACATCCTTCTTACTTCAACTCCGGAGAACCTTCAGGCGCTGATCGAAGGCACCCTGAGACCGATGAAAGCGTATCTCACGAAAAAATTCACGGTCAAGGGAAAACTGGAAGACATGATGCATCTGAAAAGCCTGTTCTGACGGAATGAAAAACTTTCCGTAAACAAGGCGAAAACATCTCACGGACAAGGGTTCTTGTCCGGACGATTCAGAAACGCTTATATCGCGCGCGACCGTGGCAACATTGAACTGATATCAACATATGACAAGACTGTTTTCGAGGGGATGCCATGAGATGTAAATACTGCAACGAAAGATGCGCAACGGACTTCTGCGGACATGAGTGTAGGGAAAAATACGACTCATTCCTTACCTTCTCAAAAAAGTATCTCAATCTGTTTTTACTGGGAATGTTTGGTCCGATTGTTTTACTAATACTACCTTTCATTTTTGACGGACATTTATTATTTATGGCTGTAGCATGCTTTGTGTGGGCTGTCACATTAATAGTTTTTCCATTTGCCACACCGCAAACGACCGAATCGTCCGGAGTTAAAAGATCAATAGCTCTGCTCAGATGGACCGGAATTGTTTTTATCATAATGGGCCTGTTCATGCTCTTCCTCAATGCACTATAAATTCAAACAATTTCGAAAAACTTATATTGCGAACGGCCCTGGCACAAGCGAAGGCGATGAACAATATTCTCCGTGTAACCGTTTTCGGAGGAGATCCAATGAGATGTAAATACTGCAACGAAAGATGCGAACGGACTTCTGCGGAGATGATTGCAGAGAGATATACGAATCTCACTATGCTCTTGTAAAAAAGTATGGCGCCGTATTTCTTTTGGGAACACTGGGTCCAATGGTTTTACTTATCCCGGGTTTCATTTTCATTGAATATCTATCATGTTTTGCGGCCGTAATTTGCTTTATATTTGCTGTCACAATAAAGGCCCTGCCGTTTTGTCCGCAGGAACATGTCAACGACGTGGGATTAAAGGAAACCATAAGAATATGCAAACAGGGCGCAGTTATTATGACCATAATAGGTCTATCTCTCCTGCTCTTCCAATTTGTTATCTTCATCTTATGAAACTTCTTCCTTCATCTTTGTAATGACAACCTCTAAAACAACTATTTCGGAAACATGCAAACTATAAATATACCATCGCTCTAGAGGCATCCACAGCGAGGTGGGGTAGCCAGGATATCCCGTCGGGCTCATAACCCGGAGACCGGTCGTTCAAATCGACCCCTCGCTACCATTCGCTATGCAACTATGTTATCCGTTGCCTGTCTTTTCGAGTTTTTACTACATTTAAAAAGTGGTCGCACTCCCTCAAATCATCGTAATCTTATCAAACTTTGCATAGCATTCGCTGTACTGCCGCCTGTTTCAGACCTTTACTATACCGCACGTCCGGCTTACGG
>WQZU01000057.1 GCA_009780575.1 Candidatus Methanomicula labiotermitis | reverse complement strand
TGAGCTTCGCACCCCCTCGTTACCGAGGACGCACGTCATGATAGGGTCAAGACCGAACAGATGGTCTGGCTATTCCGCATGTTCGCGTTTTCGCAATCTTCCTCCCGACTTCACGTCGCACCAAATAATCCGACACCTCTAGTTCGATCCATCCGCAGCTTCGCCGCCACTTTATCTTGAACTCTTTCGACGGAATGAAATCTGCGCTTACTGAATAGTAGCCGTACTCTTTGCCTACTGACTGAAATGCCGTTGTGAGTGCATCGCTCATGTTCATGCACCTCTGTAGAATGCTGCAAGCTCGCTCCAGTCGATCATGTCTATCTCAACGTCTTCGAAGTCCTCTTGTACCTTATCTATGGTCTCAGCTGCGAAGTAAAAGAATTCCGCTAACGTTTCTGCGGTCAGATTGCCGTTGTTCTTCATCGCTTTGATATACTCGTGCAGTAACCACGTGTTCCTGATGTGTGTGTCCACTTTCTTTGTTTCATCTGACCATTGGTTTTCGTTATGGATACCGTGTATGCTGTGTGTTCGTCCTTCGTCGCTTATGTCACTCATCTTTCTTTCACCTGAGGGTTTGACCCTCGGAACGGCCGGTCCAAGGCACCTTATGTCGGTTTGCGGCCCGAAAGAACAATAAAAGAACAAACAGGCCCGAACCGACAACGGGTGTGCCCGAGGCTAGTGGAGAGTTGGGCAAGCTCGGAAAGAAAGATGAGTTGAGCAAGAAGGATGACTTACAGTTAGGATTCAATATGTTATTATGTTGACAAAAAATGTATATAATAGTAACATCATAATAACATACTATGAATGATGCCACAGTGAATGCGCAAGGATACGGGGAGCACATACGAGCTCTGATCCATGACTGGCCGGTCGGCAAACCTATAACAACGAGCGCTGCCGCGGCCAATCTAGCTGATGCTTTCGGCATTGATATGAAGAATGCAAGGAAGATAACCAATGTCAATATCAAGCGTCTTTCGGACAAGGGCGAACTGGTCCGTGTGCAGAAAGGAGTCTACGGAAATGTGAAAGTTACGCCATTCGGCAAACTTACACCGAGCACTGACGAGGTAATGACCGCATTATTGCTGCGTGATGACGATAAGACCATAGGTCACATTGCGGGCCCGACGCTGCTGAATGCGGTAGGTCTGTGCACCTGGATACCCAAAGAACGTCACATCGTAACGAATGGTTTCCGCCGCCGTATTCCGGACGGTACGCCCATCCGTGTGCATAAACCCATTATTCCGGTGAATGATGAGAATGTCCTGTATTTACAGGCGATAGAGGCATTCAATGCGATGGATAGATACCCGATCGATGCCGACAGACCTGATGATATATTACGAGAGATGCTTCGCAGGAACAACATCGACAATGAAAAACTGATATGGTACGCCAGAAAGCATTACGGGCAAAAGACATTATTAAGAACGATAGATATTGCAATTGGAGAGATCGAACAATGAAACTCCATGAAGATTCCGACGGATTCACCGCCCTGCTTCGCATAATAAGTGAAAGCACTGGCGTACGTCTGGACGTCCTGGAGAAGGATTATTACGTCACATTGTTCCTGAAAGAGCTCTCCGAATGGCAGGGAACTCTGCCTGCATATTTCAAAGGAGGAACTGCACTTTACAAAGCCATAGGAAGCATACGCCGTTTTTCAGAAGATATTGATTTAACGGTGTGCATAGACGGGTGCAACAACTCCCAAGCCAAAAGTCGGCTGGAGAAAGCGGCTAACGGCTATCGGAGTTTACCGCGCACATCGTCAAAGGAGATGGAGAGTAACCGGAAGGGCAACATAACAAGTGTATATGATTATCGGAGCGTCCTCGGTACTTTCATTCCCGATCCGTTACAACGATTCAATCATGTCAAGGTGGAGGCAACATCATTCACCGTGAGCGAGCCCTTCACACCGCTCATTATTGCACCTCTGGTCTTTGAAAAGGCGACCGATGATCAGAAAGCAATACTGCGAGATCGGTATGATGTTTCTCCCTTTTCCATAAATACCATCAGACTGGAACGCATCTTTGTTGACAAGGTCTTTGCTTCGGAGTTCTACTATCAACGAGAGGAATATTTCGATGTTTCGAAGCACATCTATGATCTATCGGTAATGTTAAGTCTTGACGAAATCCAACGGCTCATTTCCGACCCCGCTGAACTGGCAGCCATGATGGCCTTCAAACGACGCGAAGAGGAGGCTAGGATAGGAAGCGATCTTTCGGAGAAGCCCATTTCTGATTTCACGATATTCGAAGGTATGAAAGGTAACAAGGGATTACAAGAGAGATTCATTTCCATGCAGGACATCTACATTTTCAGCGACAGTGACAAGATGGACTTTGATCGTGTTACAAAATCATTGTCGGTAATAAGAGATCGTTTGCTCAGTGAACGTCCGTGATCCGCCGGAGACCTCACAGAATGATAGTACGTAGTGAAAACACGAACCGGGCCTTAAGTCACATTGCGTCTGGAAATTTATTTGCGGACGATGTCATACTTCTCATCCAATGTGTAGAAGTCTATGCCATTCTTTGAACAAATTTCAGAAAGTTCATCTCTTCTCTCTTTAGACATCCTGGGTCCACAATACAATGCAGATGGCTTCATCTTTATGTCCGTTCCATACTCATCCGGATCATTATTCAATTTCTCCGATAGGAGCCTCCATTCTGATTCGTATTCCCTCTCTTTCACTTTGTGCATGTACCCTGAATTCAGCACCCTTTGTTGATTTATCGCCACTTCCGCATGATGTTATGACAAGTATCTCTTTCTGATCCTCGTTCTTTCATATCTGGACATACATTTTTTGAACGAAGCTTTAATATATCTACATTGTCATAACTAATAACAATATGACATTCACAACCGTCCAGAAGATCAAAGGGAAATACTATCTGTACGAATCAACGGGCACCTGGGACTCTGAAAAGAAACAATGCCGTCAAAAACGCACATATCTCGGACCTTGCGATGAACACGGAAACCTGCTTCCGGAACGGAAAAGAAATGTAATAAAGGAAAGCAGGACGATCGGACAGTACCATCTTCTGAAAGAACTTGCGAAACAGACGAACATGTATGATTCGCTGGAGAAGGCGTTCGGCATCTTTGATGCCGAACGCATTCTTGCACTGGCCATGCTGAGAATATCGTGTCCGAAAACGTTAAGGAACATAAAGAATCAGATCGAGGAGACATTCATCAAAGAACTCACGGGCGTTGATGATGACCTCACATCACAATATCTTTCTTCATTCCTTTCACGGATCGGAAAGAACGAGAATGCGATAACCGTCTACTCGAAGAACATGATGGATAAAGACAACACGGTGATATTGGATCTTACGTCCTTTGCATCATCCTCCAAACTGTTCGATATGCTTGAGTACGGTGACGATTACAAAAAGACGAAGTTACCGCAGGTTAGTTTCGGCCTGGCCCATTCCACCGACCGGAACATTCCGATATATTACAAGCTGTATCCGGGAAGCATAGCCGATAAAGCGACACTCAAGGGAATGATACTCGATCTGAAGGATATCGGCGCGTCATCATCACACGCGATACTCGATCGCGGATTCTACAGCGCGGAGAACCTGAGGTTCATGATCTCGGAGAACATAGGATTCACGATACCTTTGCCGTTCGGTATCAATGCGGCAAAGGAACACATATCGGAAAGCAACAGACATCTCGATGATCCGAGATGCCTCCGCATGATAAATGATTCCGTCATAAGGGTATGGGAAGTCCCCCGTGAAGAGAACGAGAACATCAGAACGATCGTGTTCCTGGATGAAGACAGTCTCCGTGAGCAGAGGAACTCTCTGATATCCCGTGCAGAGGACTTTGAAAAGAGGACGGCAAAGAAAGAATGGCATCCGAACATCATAAAGGAGCTGGCGAAGAACAGGAACGACAGACGTATACTGAAGATGTTCGAATTCAGCAAAGGAGAGGACGGATCCGTTGTTACGGAAAGAAAACGCAATTCGATGTCTTTCGAACTGAACAAATGCGGCAAGATCATAATACTGACGACATCGAACGACGAAGCGATCGACATACTGGTAAGATACAGACTGAGGAACGAGATAGAGAAACTATTCGAAACATTCAAGAACAATCTGAACGGCGGAGTGAATTATCTTTCATCGGAAAATTCCGCGAAAGGGATGATATTCACGGAATTCGTTGCCGTGACACTCAGATACGTCCTCGCGGCAAGGATCCGAGATGCAAACCTGGGCAGTAAGACATGGGTGCCCGATGTGATATCGCTTCTCAACAAGCTTAAGATCTCATACATGAACGGAAAATGGAGACTGAACGAAGTATCGAAGAAGCAACGGGAACTCTTCACGGTTCTCGGAGTTCCGTCTCCGTCCGAGAAAGATTACGCGGAGTACAAATCCTTGTCATAACTCGATGCGGAACTGGCGATTTATTTTCGTGCTGAGCAAAAGCCGGCGAGAATGACGGGTTTTTGATAATTTTTGTTCGATTTTGACGAAAAGTAGTATTTTTCCGATCGATATTCTTGCATTCTCAACCGGTTAGTATTACTAACCAGTTCACTGCCTTCGGAATTCAGCTTACCTTTTAACCATTTCCAATAGTTACGGGCAACCTGGTAATCACTGTCCGTGAGTACTGAACATACATCTATTACAGAGAACCACCATTTTTCGGCTTCCTCGTCCCACATTGTGCGGACGCGTTTCTCTTCAAAGAGTTTTATTTTATCCTTGTCTTCGCCCATTGCAGGTCACCATCGTTTGAATATATCATATCCTATCTTCGTTTTGTTTTTAAATCCGCTCACTACATGCAGCGTATCGATCCCTATAACGGTTCTTCTACTCTATATCATCTGTAGCCCTCTTCCGCAACTCATTTTCTTGATCCCGCCCGCTCGATCAATAGTTCCCATTCTTCCCTCGGCATTACTGCCTGCGGACTTTATTCCGGAAAAGGATCGGCCCTCGGCTGGCGTTATGTGAAGAATCGGAACCGCATACGCCGCGATCGTGTGTGTTGATAAAAAGA
>WQZU01000056.1 GCA_009780575.1 Candidatus Methanomicula labiotermitis | reverse complement strand
CCTTGAATGCGTCTCGGATGGAGGCCACGGGCCTCTGTCCGTGACCCGCGAAACCGGGTCATATCAACTGTCAAATCCTAAATTTCGCAAAACTACAGCGGAGCCGCTGTCAAAGTCAGGTTACATAACCGGCACATTGGGAGCACACATAGAGAACTAAAAGGATGCTGAGAATTCATGCCACGGACGTTATACCATAATACTGTCGAAGGTCAGAGAGACAGTCAGAAGGTAAAGGATCCACGGCCTGAAGGGTTTTTGACCCGTAGAACAGGAAAGTCGCCGCGCAATTGTAGCAACCCCGTTCAGGACTTACTCTTGGACAGATATGCCAGATGAATATTGTGTATATACTTGCTTATATTACGCGCCTTTGTAAATGACCCTTGTAAATGGCGACGTAAGAACTACAATATTCTTTTCATCATTGATGTTTCCAAAAATGACCACCTAAACTAAAAAGCGCGATACACGTTACTTTACGTGAAACCAAAAGGAGCGTATATCGCATGAGATACATAGGACTGGACGTACATAAAAATAACATCGCCGCCTGCGTTATCGCGGATAACGGCAAACCCGTGAAGATAATAGAGATACCGAACAGATCCGGATTGTCCGAGATATCGGGATACATGAAGAACAATAACTACTGTGTGATGATGGAATCATCAACGTACGTGTACGACGTGTACCGTTACTTCGAATCCATCGGGATCGAGGCGCATGTCGCACATGCGAAAGGCCTCAGGATGATCACATCTTCCGACAAGAAGACGGATAAGAACGATGCGGAGACGATAGGGAGATATCTGAGACTTTGGAAGAAGGGTGAGTTGGAATTGTCGATGGCGTACATACCGACCAAAGAGGAGGCGGAACTGAAGGACATCTGCCGACTGAAGGAAGAGATCTCCGGAAAGATAGGCGACGAAGCAAGAAGAATAAAATCACACATGTTCCGGAACTCGGAATCCTTTCCCGGCGGCAACGATAATCTGGCGGTAAACAAGGTAAGAGCGGGCATTGCCGACGCATATCCGAACGATCAGGTCCTTCTTTCCCGGCTGAGATATCTGGAAGATCTCAGAAAAGAGAGCTTTCAGATAAGCGAGATGATAATGAGGATGCTTCCGAAAGACAGGAATGTGGAAATATTGGTCTCTGTACCCGGGATAGCACGGCAGACGGCCGTGCAGATAATGTCGATGATCGTTGACGTAAAACGGTTCGGTGACCCGGAAAAGATGTGTTCATACTTCGGATTGGTTCCGAGGGTCAGGAATTCCGGTGAGAAGGAATATCACGGCCGCATGACAAAGAACGGCGATAAGATGATGCGTGCGATAATGGAGCGTGTAACGTTATCGCATGTTCTCCATTGCGATTCGACGATCACGGTGTTCTATAAACGGAAATTACCGGAGATGGGACAGAAGAAAGCACTCATATCAGCCTCAAGAAAGATGCTGACCATGATACACTCGCTCCTGACGAACGATAAGACGTTCAGGGCGTGAGTTTCGCACATACGAATGAATGTGCGATAAGGTCTGATGTCTGCGCGGAGATATGAGGAGATAAGGATCGAGGATATACGTTGTCGTTTCTTTTTGCGGATAATGCCGTCATCAAAAATTACAGGAATGACCGAAGATCCATGCCCGAAATGTCATTATGCTGATCTTGCAGCCGGAATAAATTGAGATATTCGCAACATCGCTCTGAGCCGGGACCACGGACCCATTCTCAGCGACAGCTATAAACGGTACAACATAAATCGGTGTACAATCGCGCTTTTCAGTTAGAATAAAAGATATACGGAAAATAATGATTCCGAACGATCAGTTATCCGCATTTTACAAAGAATCCAGGAAAGCGTAAGGCGGTTCTCCAATCCCAAATTTTTTACGGTTTTACTTCCGAGTTTGTAAGGATTTTACTTCCGAGTTTGTAAGGATTTTACTTCCGAGTTTGTAAGGATTTTACTTCCGAGTTTGTAAGATGTTTTTGCATCTGAGAAGCTGCAGACCAACGAAAACTCCGATCGGAACATCACGGGAACATGATATCATGTAAACATCGGTAACCAAACATCAGTAACATCTCATATCATGAAGCCGCAGCAGCACATATGACGCCATCACGGCGTCAGACATGGCCCTGTGGGTCTGCATCCCTTTGATGCCTGCCGGATCGTCCCTGACGATCATCCTGTACGCTTCGTCAAGCTTGGGCCATTTGTATTCATCGTAGAGGCCGGGAATTTTACAAACATCCCGGGATGCGAGCATTATGCATTTCGACGGTTTGATCTTTGAACGGAGAGACCACGGCTCCCTGAAAAGGAATTTATCGAAATCGTACGAGAAATTGAAACTCGTCACATTCGCACCGCTGAGTATCTCCGTGATCTCACGGACAACGTCCGCCTCGCCCGGCGCTTCACTCACCGCCTCTAAAGTAAGATCACTGTTCTCGAATATCCACGATCTCTTCAATTCGGGACTCCATTTTGATGTGTCATGCCCGACAACGGATGAATAAACCTTTTCAACGCTGTTCTCACCGAGAATCACTTTACATACGGCAATGTCAACCACTTTGTCCTTCGGCGCACCGGTCAAACCGGTAGTCTCCGTGTCGATCACGAACACTTCGGCCTTAAGAAAATCATCAAGTCTGCTCATCTTTTCCTTCTTCATTGGACGCCTGCTCCGTTCTGTCGTATATTCTGAGCATCGAAGTAGCGAACCTGGTGTTGTATACGGACACCGCCATAACGAAAGCGATGAGAACGGAGAATACCGCCGACACCATCGACCCCGGTTCCGGGGAAGAAGAAGGCATCTTCGCAAATCCGTCTATGTACAAGGTCAGTCCTGACGATGCTCTGAGAAGATATTCTGACGAGATCATATAATGATTATTCTCGTCCGGTTCCAAAATTATCTTCTTTCCGTCGATGAACGTATAGATCGTTATGTCATCGCCGTATCCGTCCGCGAAGTTCAGAGAGAAGCCGCCCTTGTCAACGTAGCTGAAAAGTGTGCCTTTGCCGTCGAAAACGTATTCGCGATCGACCGAATATTTAGCGGAACCTTGGAAATTCTCAGAAACGTCGATGATCATCATATCATAACGGATCCATATCACAGGATGTCCGGTGTCGGATATAGACCACGTTCTTTCGAAATCCAGATCGAACACGCTTTCATAGGATTCCGTCAGATTGAACGGTTTCGCTTTGAAATCGTTACCGCCGCTTCCTATCACAGGGTAATTCTTCATGTCGCTGCGATAGTAACAATTATCCATTGATGCGGAATTTCCAATAACGGTTCCGGCGATCTTTCCCGTATCTTCGCTGAATTCGATGCGTATGGGTTTGTCCGCCTGTAACGAAGAGAATTCGGATGATACCGAGATATTTCCTGAAGCGCATACTCTTTCCGCGGCGGATGTTCCGCCCATCACACCGTAAATTCCTCCGACGGATGTGTTCAGACGCAGCAGAATGTTTGAAACGTTCGTTGATTCCGTTAATTCGTTGACAGTACCGTCTGCCGCCGATTTGAACGACACGTATCCTGCGTTATGTACATCCGTGACCTCGCCTCCGTTCAGCAGGCCTGCTATACCTCCGGCAATTGAAATGAGAGTTCCTGAAAAGCTGATCTGTGCATTGTCCGCGAACTGATTGAGATATGGATCTCCGGCGCGTATGCCGCTTACCTTGGAAACATCTCCGGAGTTTCCGGACACGGATATGTACGATCCGTCGGAATATCCTATGATGCCTCCCAGATAGCTGCACGTTGTTGAACTGACGATGATCTTTTGAACGTCCCTTGCGGCGTTCGGCGTGATGTTCGAAATGGCGATGGATGCCACATTACCTGAATTCTCGCTGCAGAATATCTTACCCGTGCCGAAACCCGTCAATCCTCCCGCGTAGGAAGATGCGTATGAGTATATGTTCAGCTCTTCCTTATCGGACACGGCAGGCAACCCGCCCATGATCGACACGGAAGATACCGGAGCGTCATTGTAACAGAACATGATCGACGATGACGCTGTTCCGCGGCCTATTATGCTTCCCGCGAAGGACTCGGACATCGCTTCGGACCCGCCGGTCAGATGAGGTCCGTCGGTTATGTTTGTAATGAAATAGGATTCGTTCCCTTTCTTTGATGATATCCGTAAATTGAAAACGGTCGCCTCATCCGTATACCCGAACAATCCGGCGCATTGTTCATCCGTTCCCGCGGATGCAACCTTGATGCCGGTTATCGAGTATCCGTTGCCGTCATAGAAACCTGAGAAAGGATATTCCCTCGATCCGATCGGAGTGAAGTTCCCTCCGAACGAAGCGGACACCGATCTTTCCGCGTCATTTGATGAGAACTCCATCATTATGGCGAAATGCTTGCCGTTTACCGATCCGGCTGCAATGATCGAATTCACATCTTTCATCTCGTTGATGCTGAAATAAGCATTATTGAACCTGTTGACCCAGTCCACGTGTGTTACGGAATCATTGAACGATACGTATGCGGACGCATATTCCGCAGCAGCGGATGTTTGTGTGATAAGCGTTACAATCACATCGTTTCCTTTCACGGATATATTCATTGTTATACGGTCGCCGATAACGCGATCATCGAAGATGATGTCGCGCGTCTGCTTGTAATACGCTCCTTCGTGATAATGATGTGAATCGGAGATGGCTCGAAGATCGTCCGCGGAAGACACCATGAACGGATCGGATGCCGTTCCTGTCCCTTTGAGATCGGCCGTCAATCCGCCGGCTGCTCCGGCCGATGCGACGGCAGCGGCCGTCAGCGGTAAGATCAGTATGAGCAGAACCGCAAGCGGTAATGGTTTCAGCATAACTCCCCTAATATATGTTAAATGTACTGAGTATAAAATAGTTAGTTATGCAATTATATTCAACCGCTTGAAATATTACGACAGACGATTCACGGAAACGAATATTTCCGAAACAGGATCCGCTGAAGATCATTATCGTCTCCGTAATATTCTTAATGACGGTATCTGCACGCCGGCGCTTCCCGCCGGTGTGCCGCGTTGCAGTATGAAGAGGAAATCAAAGGAAGAAAAACTCATACTGCAACGTATGCACTGTAAAATGATCAGGAAAGGTGCGGCCCTCCTTTTCCGCACCTCTCCGTTGCTTCTTGCATGCTTTGTCTCCTGTGAGAGATTCCTCAGTGTCCTGTTCTTGTTACTACCGGTCATTTCTCTATCATCCCAACCTTACCGCGATCCCGTATATCAGGGCCGGGAGACCGACTATGACCGCGATCGCTAAGAACGGCGAGGATGATGATTCATCGCCTTCCTCATATACGATCGAGAATGATTTCGTTACCGTCGG
>WQZU01000055.1 GCA_009780575.1 Candidatus Methanomicula labiotermitis | reverse complement strand
TGAATGCGTCTCGGATGGAGGCCACGGGCCTCTGTCCGTGACCCGCGAAACCGGGTCATATCAACTGTCAAATCCTAAATTTCGCAAAACTACAGCGGAGCCGCTGTCAAAGTCAGGTTCCATTCACCGGATTTAGTAGGGCCGATGTGTTCGATGAAACCGTTATCTCTGAGCTTCTTAAATCCGCGCTCAATCCTCCGTACATCGACACCTATCTCAGTGCCGGATCCACAGCTATCATGTATCCGTTATTCTTAAAAAGTTCGAATATCCTGCTTTCGGTCTTTGTCAATTTTGTACCGACGTTTCTGCCGACATTTCTACCGACATTCTTCGTAAGCGGCAGTATGAGTGTCGTCCGGTCGGGATTGAATTGTTCTGAAAGTATCGGTGCCGGAAGGTTCTCCTCCTTCCGCGCAACTTCAATCTTCATCGGTCCGCTGCCGGCACGTTCGCCGATGCCGGCAAGCGAGAATATTTAGACGACCGTGCGGTTCGCGGCAGGTTATGCGGACATTACCGGCGATCCCGCCGGGGCGGATCTTCCGTTTCCAACCGGTTTTATTGTAGGAAAACGGCGTTTTGTCCGCAGACAGACAACTGCGCGCCGAGGCTGTCATACTTCAATGGGAGGGATTAAATATTGTGCTTGGTCATGATTGAAACCCGATGGTACGCAGTTTCCTGGTTCTTGAAAATGGAACAGTGCTTGAGGGTGTGTCCTTCGGACACGTCGGCACTGTTCTCGGGGAGATAGTTTTCACAACGTCTATGGCGGGTTATCAAGAAAGCATAACCGATCCCGCATCCAAAGGTCATATCGTTGTCTCGGCTTTCCCCATGGTTGGATGTTACGGAATAAATGAACGATATGATATGTCCGGCGCCGTTCAGGCGGCCGGTCTGGCGGTGCACGAATATTGTGATGAACCGTCCGACATGTACAGCGGAAAGACGCTGGGCGAATATCTTAAGGAGAACAAGGTCCCGGGGATATCGGGACTGGACACTAGAGACGTAGTGAAGATAATACGAAAAGAAGGAACGATGAGGGCCGCTATCGTTTTCGATGAGAAAGAGATAGACGGCGTGAAGAAGATGCTGAAAGGCGGGCACGAACAAAGGAATCTTGTCGGTCTCGTCTCTTCCAAAGAGAAGAAGATGATCGACAACAAAAAAGGTGTTACCGTCGGTCTTATAGACTGCGGTGTGAACCGTGACGTCATCATGAATCTTTCGCTGAAATACGATATTGCCGTATTTCCGTATGATGTGAGCGCCGAGGACATACTGAGCGCAAAGGTCGGCGGAGTGGTCGTATCCCATGGTCCCGGAGACCCGGGACATCCCGATCTTGTAAAGACGGTGGACACAATTAAAAAGATCTCATCATCCCTGCCGGTCGCCGGCATCGGGATCGGAGCTCAGATGATCGCACTCGCATTCGGCGGAAAGACCGTTAAATTGAAATTCGGGCATCACGGCTCAAGTCAGCCTGTGAAGGAAGGCAACCGTGCCCGTATAACGACGCAGAATCATCTGTATTCGGCGGATACGGCGTCGCTTGACGGTACTGATCTTATAGCAGACCAATTCAACGTCAACGACGGCGGATTGGAGGGTTTCCGTCACGGTAAGCTTCCGGTTTTCGGTATACAGTATCACCCTGCTCCGGTCGAATTTGAGAATGATTCGTTCTTCTACGCAAAACTCGGAGAGATCATGGCGGTGAAAAAATGAAAAAGAAATACAATAAACTCATGGTCATCGGTTCCGGGCCGATAGTCATAGGTCAGGCGGCGGAGTTTGATTTCTCAGGATCGCAAGCATGTAAATCGCTTAAAGAGGAAGGATACAAGACCGTTCTCGTGAATTCCAACCCGGCAACGATACAGACCGACCTCGACATGGCGGACAGCGTTTACATCGAACCGCTGCAGCCGGCCGTGATCGAGAAGATAATAGAAAGGGAGAAGGTTGACGGCATCCTTTCGGGAATGGGCGGTCAGACCGCTCTTAACCTTTGTTCCGAACTGTTTGACAGCGGTGTTCTGAAAAGACTGAACGTTGAACTCCTCGGAACGCAGCCGGATGCCATTGCGATGGCGGAAGATCGTGAACTTTTCAAAGCAACGATGATAAAGATCGGCGAACCTGTGCTTAAGAGCAAGACCGCGCATACCATTGAAGAAGCGCTTGAGGCTGTCAGGTTCATAGGCACATACCCCGTTCTTATAAGGCCTGCGTACACCCTCGGAGGAACCGGCGGAGGCATTGCGAACAACGAAGAGGAATTGAAGGAGATATGTGCGCGCGGCATCGCATACTCCAGGATAAACCAGGTGCTCGTTGAAGAGAGCATCCTCGGCTGGAAGGAATATGAATATGAGGTCATGCGCGACAAGAACGACAACTGCATCATAATATGCAATATGGAGAACCTTGACGCAATGGGCGTACACACGGGCGAGAGCATTGTGTGTGCACCATGTTTGACATTGTCCGGCAGGGACCATCAGCTTCTGAAGTCGGCAACGTTCAAGATCATACGCGCACTGCACATAGAGGGCGGTTGTAACGTTCAGTTCGCAATGAATCCTGCCAACAGAGAATACCGCGTCATAGAAGTGAATCCGCGTGTCTCAAGATCATCGGCGCTTGCAACGAAGGCAACCGGTTATCCGATCGCACGCGTTTCCGCGAAGATAGCCGTCGGTTACTCGCTTGACGAGATAAAGAACAGCATCACCGGAAACACGTACGCATCGTTCGAACCGTCCATAGATTACGTTGTCGTCAAGATACCGAGATGGCCGTTCGATAAGTTCCGCATGGTGGACCGCCGTCTGGGAACGCAGATGAAGAGCACCGGAGAAACGATGTCGATAGGCCGTACGCTTGAAGAAGCTATACTGAAAGGGGTCCGATCGCTGGAGGTCGGCGTCATCGGATTTGACAAGCTGTCGATCACCGATGAGGAAATAAAAGAAGAACTGAGGAACGCCACCGACAAACGTCTCTTCGTGATCGCCGAAGCTATACGCAGAGGTATGGGAACGGAAGAGGTCGCCGACATAACGAAATGGGATCATTTCTTCGTTCTGAAGATAAAGAACATCGTTGACATGGAGAATAAGTTGAAAGGGCAGCTCACGACGGAACTTCTCCGCCGTGCAAAGGAGATGGGCTTTGCGGACAAGACCATTGCGGAACTTTCCGGCAAGAAGGAAAACGAGATACGCGCGATGCGTAAGAAAGAGAACATAATGCCCACCTATAAGATGGTGGACACCTGCGCGGGCGAGTATGAAGCGAGAACGCCGTATTTCTACTCAACGTACGGAAAAACATGTGAAGCCGTCAGTGATAAAAAGGATAAAAAGAAAACGATCGTGGTCATCGGCGGCGGACCGATACGCATAGGTCAGGGAATAGAATTCGACTACAGCTGCGTGCACGGCGTCATGACGCTCAGGGAAGAAGGGATCAACACCGTGGTGATAAACAACAACCCGGAGACCCTGTCAACCGATTATGATATATCGGACCGCCTGTACTTCGAACCGCTGACGATCGAGGATGTGCTCAACGTTGTCGATAAGGAGGACGCGGACGGCATAATACTTCAGTACGGCGGACAGACGAGCGTCAATCTGGCAGTCAGACTCGAAGAAGCGCTGAAAGGCACGAAGACAAATATCCTCGGAACGAGCCCGGATATGATGGACGTTGCCGAAGACCGTAAAAGATTCTCCAAGCTGATGGACGATCTGAAGATAAGACAGCCGCCGTCGGGTACCGGATATTCATTCGATGATGTGAAAGGAATAGCGGAACGCATCGGATATCCGGTGCTTGTACGGCCGTCATACGTTCTCGGAGGACGCGCGATGGAGATCGTCTATTCAGAAGATGAATTGAAAACTTACATCGAATCGGCGGCGAAGGTCTCGCAGAATCATCCGATACTTGTGGATAAATATCTGACCGAAGCGATAGAGGTTGACGTTGATCTGGTATCCGACGGAAAGGACGTGTTCATCGGCGGTATAATGGAGCACATAGAATATGCGGGAGTCCACTCAGGCGATGCGACGATGGTCCTTCCTCCGTTCACGCTGTCCGATGACATCGTGAACGAGATCAACGACATATCGAAACGTGTTGCCGTGGCGCTTCAGGTGAAGGGGATGCTGAACATCCAGCTGGCAGTTAAGGACGGAGAGGTATGGATGATCGAAGCTAATCCCAGATCCTCGCGTACGATACCGTTCATATCGAAGGCGATAGGCGTACCGCTCGCAAAGATCGGAACGAAGATAATGCTCGGAAAAAGTCTGAAAGAGCAGGGATACACGGGATACGTGAAAATGGATCACTATGCAGTTAAAGCATCAGTGTTCCCGTTCCTCAAGCTTCCGGGCGTCGATTCAATACTGACGCCGGAAATGAAAAGCACCGGAGAGGTCATGGGCATCGATGAAGATCTGAACGTCGCGTATTATAAGGCGCTGATAGCCGCAGGCAACAAGTTACCGAAGAGCGGAGGAGTTTACATAACCGTGAACGACAACGACAAATCAAAGATCGCGGATGCGGCCCGTTCCCTGAAGGAGATGGGATTCACGATCTATGCGACAAAGGGAACATCGACATACCTGCGCGAGAATGGTATAGAGACAACAACGGTGTTCCGCGTCAGCGACAACCAGAACCCGAACGCGATCGGCCTGATGAGGGAGAAGAAGATCAACATGGTGATCAACACCCCTTCAATGAGCTCGGGCGCAAGGAGGGACGGTTACATGATGCGCCGCCTTGCCGTTGAGCTTGAGATACCGTTCCTGACAAGCGTGAACGGTGCAGTGGCCGCGGTAGGAGCGATAAAGAACGCGGGCGGAAAGGAACTTGACATAAAGAGCATGAGAGAGTTCCACTGATCGCAGAAAACAAGCGCAACCGAATATGCAAACAAAGTAACGATGACCGTGCCGACCCGGCGCGGTCATCCGAATCTTATTTTTTGAAGATCATTTCGCACAGAAACAACATCCGCCGGATCATCTCAATACGATGCCCGCGACGCCGCGGCACATTTTGAGCGACGGAATGAATTCCGGAGGAAGGTTGCCGTCCATGACGATCAGAAGGCGCGCATCACCGTCCGGATCGTCGATGACCGCCTGTCTGATGCTTATACCGGCGGCAAGAGTGACCGCGGATACATCAGCGATTATTCCGGGAATGGATGCGTTCGTAGGTATTATCTCCAATGTTGAACAGCCTATGTGAACGGCCACATCCGCAAGCAACGCTATTGGTCTGAGGCCTGCAAAGAATCCGCTCAATGTCTTGTCGGAAGTTATTTTCGTGATCGTCGTTCCCGCGACGCGCCTGTCGGCGCCGGCGGCCCTTCCGATCGCCGCATCCGAAAGTTCAACATCTCCGCAGAACGCCTTCCCGTCCTTTACCGAAATGCCGAAGCGCAACAACATCCTCGCTACCTTCTCCTGCGACGGATATCCGGCGAATACTTCGGACAAACGCTTCATATTTCTTCATCCGGGAACAGCTATAAAACATTGTACGCAGCGAAACAATAATGAAACAACAATGAAACAACAAAGAAACAACAACAAAACCAACAAAACAATAACGAAACAACAACAAAACAATAACGAAACAGCAACGGAACCAACTGCGCCCGCAGAACAAAGCCGGGCGGCACATAGTTTGCCGATTGTTGAAAATCGTTGGCAGATTGCTGATCGATCGGCATGTTTGTGAAAGGTGCGGACCCGATCGTTTGCGTCTCGGTTCCGCACCTTTTTCACTTATTTAATTCGTTTTTCCGCATCCGTGTCTTCGCGTCTGCGTCTTCATGCTTACATCGTTTCAGCGTCTGCGTTTTCACGTCCGTGTCATTTTCTGCC
>WQZU01000054.1 GCA_009780575.1 Candidatus Methanomicula labiotermitis | reverse complement strand
TATATAGTATAAGTTAATAAACCTTTCCCTCAATGAAAATATCATCTGCCAGCACGATCGCGAGATCACAAAATTACTCAAAAATTAGGTAGTTATACCACAACTTCCAAAGTTAGGGTTTATTTATATAGAATACACCGTTTTCACGAATTCATTATTCCAAAAAGTTTGGTTAATGACTATAAATCTCCTCATGGCGTAAGACAAGAGTCATCAGCCATAACGTTATCGGGTCCTCGCCGATAAAGACTTCAGCGATTTTTTCGCAACCGCACGAAGCCAATTTATTAGTACGCAGTTTCAGTTTATCCTGCTATGAGGATCGGTCTCGTTGCCTGCGACATACTTGAGCCTGAATTCGAACTTCTGCTGAAGGATGCCCCGGACATTGTGCATAAAGAATATGTGGAATATGCGTTGCACGCATATCCGGACGATATGCGAGAAACGTTGATCGGAAAGGTCAACGCACTGAAAGGCAAAGTTGATGCGGTTCTGCTGGGTTATGCGATATGCCAGTCGCTCGGTGATTTTCCGAAGGCGGTGAACGTCCCGACAGTGATGCTCGAAGGCGATGACTGCATTTGTGTGTTCCTCGGTGCGAAAGAGTACGCAGCCGAGAAGAAGATATGTGCGGGAACATGGTTCTCATCTCCCGGATGGGCAAGGGAAGGGATGGCCGGCCTGATCAAGGAGATGCGCCTTGACTGCATTGAAGGCGTTGACCCGATGGTGTTCGCCGAGATGCTCTTCGAATCATATGAGCGTTGTTTGTACATAGATACGGGCGTCGGAGACGAGGACGGCGAATATCTCAGGAGATCGAAAGAATTTGCGGCTCAACTTAAACTTAAACATGATAAGAGGAAGTGCGAACTGAATCTAATCGAGGACGCGATAAGGAAGGTCAGGGACCTCGCCAAGAAGGTGACCGAAGGACAATGATCACAAGCCGCGCACGGTGCGGTCTATCTCCACGCGTTTTCCCGTTACCATGTAAATTATCTTTTCGGCGATTTTACACGCGTTGTCTCCCACGCGTTCCAGATATTTCGCGATCGAGATGTAATAAGTACATGCTTCCGCGGATTTCGAATTGTTCATCATACGGCTTACGTTCTCATCGATCACGATACGCCGATAACCGTCCAATTTATCGTCAAGTTCCTCGTAATTCTCCAATTGACTGACATCCTTGGTTGCAAATGCGTTCACAACACCTCTGACCATTTCGACGGCAACATCGCACATCGCATAAACGTCGTCCATGTAATATGTGGTCGGCCTGTCTTTCAGATAAATGGCCGCTTTGGCGATGTTCTTGCCGTATTTGCCTATTCTTTCCAAGTATGTGATCAATTTCAACGCTGCTGCGGTCAGTCTCATATCAGACGCCATCGGCTGATACAATATCAGTATCCGAAGAGCCTCATCTTCTATCAGTGATTCGAGGAATGCTACACGTTCATATTTCCCTCTGACCTCTTCCGCCAATTCAACGTCCGAGTTTATCAGGGACGTTACAGACTTTTCCAGCATCTCTGCTACCAGTTCTCCCAGTTCCGTGATGGCGGCGGTCATTTTCTTTATATCCGATGACAGACGGTTCATTCAGCCGAACCTCCCGGTTATGTATCTTTCCGTCAGTTCGTCGGAAGGTTTGTTGAATATTTTTTCCGTTTCATCGAACTCTATCATTTTTCCGAGATACATGAATCCCGTGTTATCGCTTATGCGGGCCGCCTGCTGCATGTTATGCGTGACAATGACCACGGTATATTCCTTCTGCAGTTCAATCGCAAGATCCTCTATCTTCGCGGTTGCTATCGGATCGAGTGCGGATGTCGGTTCATCCATCAATATAACTTCGGGATTGATTGACAATGTGCGTGCTATGCACAATCTTTGCTGTTGCCCGCCGGAAAGAGAGAAGGCAGGTTTATCAAGCCGATCTTTCACTTCTTCCCAAAGGACCGCTTGTTTGAGCGATCTTTCAACTATCTCATCCAATTCATCGTTCTCAACGACGCCGTGTATCTTCGGCCCGTATGTGATGTTGTCACGTATCGTCATCGGAAACGGGTTCGGTTTTTGGAATATCATTCCGATCCGTTTTCGCAAAGATATCACATCCGCTCCCGGTTCGTAGATCTCATCGCCGCGGAACTTCATGCTTCCTTCGATCCTGCATCCGTTCACCAGATCATTCATCCGATTCATGCATCTTATCAGCGTCGATTTACCGCATCCGGACGGCCCTATTAAAGCTGTTATCTTATTCTTCATCACGGGCATGGACACATCGATGAGTGCCTGATTCTCTCCGTACCATAAGTTAAGAGAATCGATTGTGATTACGTTACCGTCGTTATTATTTTCGTAAATTTTTACCACCTTACCTTTTTTGAATAGTGATGTCTCACCATTGACGCAATTGCGAACATCGAAAGGACGATCATCAAAAGCACCAGTGCAACACCGTACCGAACTTCCTCGGAGTTCGGAACCTCCGTCAAATAATACAGATAATACGGCAGTGCCATGATCGTGTCGAACAGCGAGAATTCAATATGCCTTTTTATCCCGACCGCGGCAACGAACATTATCGGTGCCGTCTCTCCTGCTGCGCGTCCGAGACTTAAGATTACTCCCGTTACCACGCCTCCCATGGCCGCCGGAACGATGACTTTCGCTGTTGTCTCCCATTTCGTGGCACCCATGGCCGCCGATGCTTCTCTGAGTTCCTGAGGTACCGCCTTAACTGTTTCTTCCGTTGTTCTGATAATCACGGGAAGTATCAGAAACGCAAGGACGATACAGCCGCCTATCAACGTCCTTCCTATACCGAGATAATGAACGAACAGCGCAAACCCGAACAGTCCGAAGACGATTGACGGCGTACCGTTCAGTATGTCTATCGATGATCTTACGATCTTCGTGAATCTGTTATCCTTTGCGAACTCTGCCAGATATATCCCGGTCAGTATGCCCAGAGGAAGTGCTATCAATGCCGTCCCGATGATCAGCTGGACCGTTCCGACGATTGCAGGAAGTATACCTCCTGCTCTTCCCATGTCCCTGGGAACGTCTGTCAGGAATTCCCACGAGAGAGCAGGTATGCCCTTTACCGTTATGTCAGCTATGAGAATGAATAATATCGCGCAGACAACGATCATTGATGCGCTCATTGCCAGATGTGCTATCCGCTGACGGTTCAGAGACCTGATACGTTTGGATATGAACGGCATTGTCGAAATGAAAAGGATGCACGCGAACGCGATCAATGTTGAAACGATGATATCCGTGAACAGCGAAGCCATCATCATCACGACAACGAACGCCATCGAAAGCATGACCGGGCGTTTTGCCATATTAATGACATTCTTCACATTGTCGGGAAGATGTTTTTCTATCATTCCCTGCCCGGTCTCGAATTTTCTCTTGGTGTTCCTCATTATCAAGTTTGCGGTCAGATTGGTGAGCAGTAACATCGCCATGAGCACAAGCGCAAGCAAGAACAGTGCCGATAGATGTAACCCGGTCACTTCTCCAACTTCCTTCGCAAGCGTGGACGTTATCGTCCTGATCATCTCAAAAACGTTCCACATCGGTTCCGGAATATTCGGAGCGTTCCCCGCTACCATCACGACAGCCATCGTCTCTCCTATCGCACGTCCCATTCCGAGCATGACGGCTGCCGAAATTCCTGAGAATGCGGCCGGTATGACCACCTTTCTCGTAGTTTCCCAATGCGTTGCACCAAGCGCAACGGATGCTTCTCTGTGTGATTTCGGAACGGAACGCATTGCATCATCCGACACGGAAACAATTGTGGGCAATGCCATTATGCCGAGAAGTATAGATGCTGCAAGCCACGAGAACCCGGCAGGTGCCAGATTCGGGAATGTGTTGAATATGAATGGGACGATGACCATCAGTCCGAAGAAACCGTATACGATCGACGGTATTCCTGCGAACACTTCACAGACGGGCTTCAGAATGTTTCGCGTTCTCTCGGAAGCGATCTCGGAAAGGAATATTGCTGATGTTATACCCAACGGTACAGCGAAGATCAGGGCACCGATCGTTGTGAGAATAGTCCCCAATATTATGGGAAATGCGCCAAAGCTCCCGTTGAACGGCCTCCATTCCGTGCCGGATATGAACTCCCAAGGACCGATTGCACTAATCGCTTCCGTACTTTCAATGAATATGAATAAGATTATCAGAAAAATAATGGCGACGGATGTCGCCGCGACACCCGTCAGTAAATATTTTTGGATGCCGTGATCCACTTTTTTACGAGTGTTCACGGCTGTTTTGTTCTTCATTATGACACCGGACCGTTCACGACAACGCAGCCAGCGGAAGATATCCTGCCTCTTCCAGTATCTTCTGTCCTTCCGTTCCCAGTATCCAGCTTATGAACACCGATACCGGTCCGGTCGGCTCCCCCTTCACAAGTAGAACAAGATCTCTTTTGAGAGTATAGTTCTCAAGTTGAGTGATCGGTGAGAATGCCGTCCCCGTTCCAGCGTTGGTCATGTCGAGAGCAACAGCCATCCCTTTTTCTGCACTAGTAACGAGGCTGCCGAGACTGACATATGCTATCGCACCCGGGTTGGAAGAGACGAACCCGATTACCGCACCGGTTCCACCTGCGGGACTCGCATGGTTGCGGTTTATGTTCAGTGTGCTTGTACCATCGCTTGCAAACGATTCCTCAAAATAACTTCTTGTTCCGGAACCTTCGTAACGGTCGACCGGTACGATCAGACGATTCTCGCCACCGACCTGATTCCAATTGGTTATCGTGCCGTTGTATATACCTATTACCTGCGTTTTCGTCAATGCAGTGACACCGGCACCGCTTCCCACAATAAGAACAACCGTATCCACACCAATCCTTATTTCCGTCAAACCTGCGTGAGACGCATGACCTGCATTCCTTGACGATAGTCCGATATTCGCGACACCGCTGTTGGCCGCGTCAACACCGTTCTGCGAGCCGTTCGGCGTTATCTCAATTCTGACGTTCGTATATCCTTCGTATATCTCCGCATACTTTTCCATGAGTGGTGCCACGGTCGTGGATCCTTCAAGCCTCAGAACAGTGGTATCGGAACCGCTTCCCGATGTAAGCATGTACGTTCCGCCGGTACACATGACTGCGGTCAGTGCGACGGCGATGATCATTTTTGTTTTTTGGTTCAAGGTTATATCACCTTGATATCATGAAATTCCGTTTCAAATATATATTTTTTCGCCATAATATATGTATAATATATATGACATATTTATGATATATATTTATAATGTATTTATGCAAAAGTCATACTTCTCAATGCGGAATCAGTGCAAAATATCGCATTTTGCGCGAGTCATTTCGCTACTCAGCGGCCGTTACGGAGACAATAATTAAAACAGGTACGTTATACACGGCGACATGGGTGACGTAAAAATCGTCGGTATAAGGTGCAACAGGTCTTTCGATGACATTCTGAAACATTTCATCGGCCTCGGAGGCGATGTCATATTGATGGATCCGGCGCATGTTTACGGTAAAGATCATATCACGTCTGCGGTAATGCACGCGGAACGTGCGTTCAGGAACGGTTCCAACCGTTCCAAGACGATACTGACGGAAACGATATTGTATGCTGGCCGGCGAAAGACAGATATCCAAGGCATTGGCAAAAATGAAGCCGAAAGAAGGATGCGATGCAATGGTCGCCGCGGCGTTCGGGATAAAGGATCTGCGCCTCTCCGATATCGATGCGGTTGAAGATAGCAACATCATAGAATGTACTCCCGAAAAAGCGGAAAGGCTCGGTGTCGATCCTTTGAACATACGACCTGAAGACCGTGCATTGGAGATGGTCGCCATGACGGACATCCGGAAGCAATGATTCCGTTGCGTCCGTTCTGACATCTTAATTTTTCAGACATCCGATCGGTACCACGAGAACGCCGTCCTCGCGCTCGTATGCGTTGCCGAATGAAGTGAACATGTTCTCCCGAAGATCCGGATCATGCATGTAAACGGCACTTACGGCGTGTTCTTTCGCAGTCCTCGTTTTTCCGCACCATTTTGCTCCTTCGATGAGAACTGCACCGGATGAACTCAGACGAATTTTGAGATGATCATCCATCACCCTTTTCATGTACTTTTTATCCATGGTGGTAGTGTTGTAGTTAATGACTCTTATTAAATACTTATAAACCTATTGCGATCTAGGTATCGCAGATGGGAGAAAGAGGGCCTAAACCAAAGTATCTGGACGTTTCATGTCCGAATGAAAGT
>WQZU01000053.1 GCA_009780575.1 Candidatus Methanomicula labiotermitis | reverse complement strand
CGTAAGGACGGAACGCAGCAAGAAGGTCCGTGAGATATTCGGACTCTTCGGGGTCGAAGACCCTGAAGAGATATCCTATCCCGCGTCCAAGAAGTGATGTAGCTCAAGTTCGGGAATTTAGGACGAAACCGCTCAATCCTTGATCATGATCGTAACAACAGCA
This sequence comes from Candidatus Methanomicula labiotermitis, assembly GCA_009780575.1. Classification (GTDB taxonomy): domain Archaea; phylum Thermoplasmatota; class Thermoplasmata; order Methanomassiliicoccales; family Methanomethylophilaceae; genus Methanomicula; species Methanomicula labiotermitis. Next base: position 6,168 of record WQZU01000053.1, on the reverse strand, counting down.
ACTGTCAAATTTCTCTTTGCAATAGTTTACAATAATTTCGACACACGGGGCGTATTTTATGGTCATCTGCGATAGGCCAGGATGAAAAAACAGTGGTGTTACGAAGTTGCAATTTATCTGTCAAATTTCCCTGTCAAACAACGTGCAATAATTTTGAACTGTCGAACTCAGGATCCAATGTCGTAAGGGATCTTTCCGTCCACGACATTATAAAGAATGTCGGTACGCCTAAAAGAGCAAGATATGTTCTCACTGAGCAATAAGTTGCCCCATATCGACATTGTCGTATCACAATAGATTAAAAATAACTTGACGCAGAGATACGTATTCCTTTCTATAGATGTAAAATTGCTTCTGGATAAAGCGAGGAGCGGGCCCGCCGGGATTCGAACCCGGGTCATCGGCTTCGAAGGCCGAAAGGATAATCCTCTACCCTACGAGCCCCGTTCCACATAAGAACGAACGGTTGATAATATTATCTGATGCGAACAAAGCTTTATTGTTTCCCTTGTCATTCGGTGCTCATGGCCAAGGTCATCATGAACCACGGAGCCGGCGGCGAGATAATGCAGGAATTCCTTTCCAAGCACATAATATCACATTTTCCCGCAACCGTATCGGATGTTCCTCTGAGCCCGCTTGACGATTCCGCGGTGATCGACGATATCGTTTTCACAACAGACGGGCACACGGTGAAGCCGCTGTTCTTTCCCGGCGGAGATATAGGTTCCCTGTCCGTGGCCGGGACCGTCAACGACATATCGGTCATGGGCGCAAGACCGCTGGCGCTTTCATGCGCGGTGATACTCGAGGAAGGCTTGGAGATCGATATCGTTGACAGGGTCATGGATTCCGTCGGCAGGACCTCGGCGGCGTGCGGGGTTCCCGTTGCCACCGGCGATACGAAGGTCGTTGAATCGGGAGCGGTCGATAAGATGTTCATAGTGACATCCGCCGTCGGTAAAAGGTCCGGACATCTGGATCATAATATGTCGGTTGCATCGGATTACAGGAAGATCGGATCGCAGTGGCTGACCGATGACAACATCGGGGACGGAGACGCGATCATCGTGTCCGGTACTCTAGGCGACCACGGGGTCGCATTGCTCTCGTTCCGCGAAGGATACGGGTTCGAAAGCATCGTTCAAAGTGACGTGGCGCCTCTGAACGGACTCATTGAAGACGTTTTAAAAACAGGCGGCGCAGTTGCGATGAAAGATCCGACAAGAGGAGGGATCGCGAACACGCTCAACGAATGGTCGTCAAAATCGAAGACGGGCATCGATCTCGAAGAAGAAAGGATACCGTTAAAAGACGCGGTCGTGAACGCTTGCGATCTTCTCGGATTGGATCCGCTGAGCATCGGAAACGAAGGAAAGGTCGTGATCGCATGCGTTTCAGATATGGCCGATGAGATCCTGAAGACGCTGAAAAGACACGCTCTCGGAAAGGATGCGTCGATAATAGGGCACGCAACATCAAGAACCGGACGCGTAACGATAAAGACCGCCGTCGGCGGCAGGAGGATACTTGAGCCTCCGATCGGCGACCCGGTACCCAGAATATGCTGAGAGTGCAAAGTATTTCTACGTACAGCATCATGCTGACGCACATGGTCACATTCATTCCGTTCAAAGGGTACAGACCGTCCTTGAAGGACGGAGAGGACATCGGTGCGCGCATCTCGCCGCCTTACGACGTCATCGATGAAACCTATCTTAAAGAACTGCAGTCCGAGGAACGCAATGTCACCAGACTCACGTTGAACCCGGAGAACGGGAGATACACGGGATCAAGGAAAGAAATGGACGTGTGGATAGACAGCGGAGCACTCATCAGGGACGAAGATTCTTTTTACTTATACAGACAAAGATTCACGATCGATCGTAAAACGTTCACACGGACGGGCATTGTCGGAATATTGAAAACGGAACAATATGAGAGCGGCAACATAATACCTCACGAAGAGACATTCTCCTCCGTTAAACAGGACCGTCTGAATTTACTGAGGGATATGGAAGCCCATCTGGAATCGATATTCGGGATATTCGAAGGATTCAGCAAAGAACTGAACGAAAAGATCGAAGCGGCCGCGGAAAGGCTTTACTCGTATACGGACAGCAGCGGAGTGGAACACACATACTTCAGGATATCAGACAAGACCGTCACCGGATCAATAACAAAGGAATTGGAAAAGCAGAGTATGCTGATCGCCGACGGCCATCACAGATACGAGACCGCACTGAACTACTCTCTGGAAAACCCCGGTAATGAAAAAAAGAGCTATGTTCTTGCAACGCTGGTCCCATCGAACGATCCCGGACTGGTAATATGGCCTACGCACAGACTGCTCAGTTCCGCGAACGTGTCCGAGAACGATGCGGTAACGAAGATCGGCAATGTTATGGATCTCACTGAGACAGCGTCCGCTGACGATATGCTGAAAGAACTCCCGAACCGGCAGATGGGCCTGATGTTCAGATCAGGAAAATGTTACGTTGCTTCATATGACGATAAAAAAGACCCTTTATGGTCGCTGGACACGTATGTTGCTCAGGAACTGGTGATCAAAAAAGTATACGGATACGAGGAAGAAATGGTAAAGGTGTCGTATGATGCCGAACTCGGTTCCGTCATGAAGAAGATGAGCACCGGAAAATACGATCTCGCAATAGTTTTCAATGATCCCGGTCTGAAAGCGATATGGGACCTTTCCGCGATCGGGAAGAGGATGCCCAAGAAAACAACATACTTCTTTCCGAAGATATGGTCCGGATTCGTATTCTACAGCATGCTGTGATCCCGATACGTGAATCCTTTCGATCTGCGTTCATCCTGCATCTTCGCCCATGCATTGATCCCTTTTTCACGCAGAACGAGGTTATCCGTTCTCAGCGTCGGATATCTTTCAAGGAATCCGTCAAAGAGGTCGCAGGGATAGTCTGCGCACAGAGCACACATCTCAACTCCGCGTTCTTCGGCGCATGTGCGTATCGCGCACCCGGGATTCCCGCCGCCTTCTTTACATGATGTGCATGCTCCGTTCTCTGCCATCTCCTTAAGGAATGCCCAGAACCCGCCGCCTCCCGGGATGCTGTCGATAACGTCTTCAAATCCGGCTTTTTGCATCTCATCATAAAGCACCAGCGCCGCCGGCTCCACTTTTGCTTTGACCGCGCAGTTCCCGCAGTACAGGCCGCAGTAGCACATGTATTCCTTTCTCATGAGCTTTCAAATCACGTTCACTTTATAAAATCTTGAACCCGGACCCGCTATCGGTAACCGTATAAAGAATGTGAATGGAGCCGCTGACGGGAATTGAACCCGCGACCTACGCCTTACCAAGGCGTCGCTATACCCCTTAGCCACAGCGGCGTGTGTTCGGACTAACAAAACTCTTATTCATATAGTTTCTGATAAACACGATTTCATGCGGTTTGTAATAACCTTTATTTTCATTTTCATCCTAACGTTGACCGATGAAGAAGGAAATGAGCTCATTCGATGTGCGCGCGATCGTCAACGAGATGAAGATCCTGGAAGGGGCGCACATGGACAAAATATTCCATTGGGGGGCGGCAAACGTTCTTTTCAGGCTGAACGTTCAAGGTCAGGGAAAGAAGGAACTGCTTTTCAAAAACAAGAAATGGCTGTACATGCCCGAATCCAGGCCGGACACTCCGGTTGCGTTGACATCATTCGCAACATTTCTCAGGAAATATCTGGACAATGCGCGCATCGGCAATGTCAGTCAAGCCGGATTTGACAGAATAATAGTAGTTGAACTGACAAAATCCGGAACGGAATATCAGCTTATATTCGAAATATTCGGAGGAGGGAACGTCCTTCTGATATCAGAAGGAAAGATAGTGAACTGTCTTATACACAAGAGCAGAAGGGACAGGATCAGCAGGCCGGGCGAAGAGTATGTGATACCGAGTTCGCGTTTCAATCCGACCTCATGCGCATACGAACATTTTGAGCAGATAATGCTCGGCTCCACAACCGATCTTGTAAGAGCGTTGGCAATGGATGCGAACCTCGGCGGGCAATATGCCGAGGAGATATGCAAAAGGACCGGACTTTCGAAGGATATAAGATCGTCTGAACTCAAGAAGGAGGACCTTGAAAGAATATTTGCGACATTGGGCGAGATAGTCTCTTCCGCATTATCCTCTGCGGAAGCCGTGATGTACATCGACGGCGGCAGCATTGCGGACATAGCGCCTATCGAACTTTCAATATACGAAGAACATGAAAAAGAAACATTCAATTCAATGTCCGCCGCGATCGCCGGCATGATCGCAACCGTAAAAGAGAATGAGGAAGAGGATTTTGTCGATCCGGAGATCGAGAAACTTCAGAGAAGGGTCGACCGTCAAAAGGAGACGATAGACGAGTATAGAATGGAATCGGTCGATCTGAGATCCCGCGCCGACCTGATATACGCCAATTACGAGAAAGTGAATGAACTGCTGACAGTCCTTTCGGTGCAGTCAAAGAAACTCGGCTGGGACAAACTGAAGGAAGGAACAATGAAGATACCGTTCGTAAAATCATTGGATCCTTCGAAGAACGCTGTCACGGCCGACCTGAACGATATGGCGGTCACAATGGATTACACTAAGGGGATAGACGCGAACGCTTCCGACATATACCAAAAAAGCAAGGACATCAATGAAAGAGCGGCAAGAGCGATGACCGCATTGAAAGAAAGCGAGGAGATCCTTGAACGCAAGCTCAAAGGATTTGCGAAAGCAAAGGCGCGGGCGCTCACGCGCGCCCAGCCCACGAAACAATTCTGGTTCGAGAAATACAAATGGTTCGTGACATCCGGCGGTTCGCTCGTGATCGCAGGAAGGGATTCACGAAGCAACGACCAGGTAGTGAAGAAGCACATGAAGGAAAGGGACGTGTATGTGCACGCGGACATTCACGGTGCTCCGTCCGTTATCGTCAAGAACGGCTCCGCCGTCGGCGGAGGGGATCTGCGGGAAGCCTGCGTGTTCGCACTGGCGCAATCCAGAGGGTGGGCGGCATGCATACCCGGAGGCAACGCATTCTGGGTATATCCGGACCAGGTGAGCAAAACACCGCAGGCAGGCGAGTTCGTTCCTAAGGGTGCGTTCATAATACGCGGGAAAAGGAATTATGAGAACAATCTGCCGATGCAGCTTGCGATCGGAGAGATAACTTACGAGAATTCAAGGAAGATCATGTGCGGTCCCGCGGACGCCGTTGCAAAACTGTCGAAAAAATATATGATCATAAGTCCGACAAAGAACAAAGGCACAAAAAAGAATGCCGAACTTGCGAAACAGTTCAACGTTCCGGAAGAAGAGATCGCAAGGATCATCCCATCTGGAGACCTTGAGATCACCAGAACGGTATGGGCGGAAGAAGAGTGATCGCGGATAAGGACAAAAGCCCTCATCCGGTCACATTTTTGCGTTTATCCGATCAGGGTGCGGTTTTCACGTCGTCTACCCATGTTTCGCACACCGGGCCCGAGACCGAAAGATATCCTCCCTCGATCTTCGCGCCGTCTATCTCGAGCACATGCGCACAGAACTCCTCTTGGAATCTGGCCTCGAATACCATCTCCTTGTCTGCGCTGTCCTTCATAAGAAGCATCACACGGTCACCGCACAAAACCGATTTCATAAGTTCGTAAACAATACTCGGCTCATTGGTGTCGCACCTTTTGAGCGTCAGTTTCTTACCGATATGTTGCTGCCACTGTTCCCTGGTCCAGTTGAGCTCATTTCCTTTCGGTGCCTTGGAATCGCGGCTTGAACAGCTTTTGCCTTTCTTCGCCGGCTTGTCTTTTTTCGGTACTTTTCTTCTGAGTTTGCTAAGAAATCCCATCTTTCTCTCTCCTCTTGCGTTTTCAGTATTAAATAATACGCGTTAAACGCAGTGCAGCCGTTGTATTTAAAATATAGTGCCCGACCGCATCGTTCGGCAACGTATCCAATCGATCTGCGAAGCGTCAAAAGAGGCGTAACGGACCGTTCAGATAAGAAAGATCATGAATGACAAGAAATTTGGCTCTTTGAGAATTTGAGTGGAAGAGGCCATTCGATTTATCATTCTGATGCGATATCAGGTCGATGTTGGAGAACAGGGACATAGGAAGGCTGCTGAGACTGAAGGTCCCGTGGAAGG
>WQZU01000052.1 GCA_009780575.1 Candidatus Methanomicula labiotermitis | reverse complement strand
GGATCATTGGATCCTAAACGAAGTGACAAAGAAACAGAGAGATATCATCGAAGCACTCGGATTCGATGAACCCACGACCGCGGACGTCAGACGCCTTGTGCCCAGAAACTAGGCGAACTTAGGTTAGATACAAAATGTTCTCTTTTATTTTTCCTCTTTGCTTCAGTATTCCTATTCACAAGATCCGGCTTTTCTGAATTGTTTCTCTCTGTTCCCATGGACGCACCTTCTTCATATAGGCCATATCCGATGCGGAGCATACGCTGTAGCATATGCAATGATGGAGAAACACCAATTCACGACGGAACGGCAAAGTTATTTTGCTCGGACATCTATACGTCCGATGAATCTCTGTCTCCATTGGCCCGTAACAGGTCTGGCCTCCGCAGCAGTTTTGCCCGATTGTTGCTAATATAACGTGTAATAATTATATAAAATATACTAAGTATACTTTAAAACCATGGATCAGAAATCACTTCTAAGCTGTATCCGATCCGAACATTATCTGAATTTCATTATGATTCTTTTAAAACTTTATATGGGCAGTATGTGTGCAGAACTTTAAAAATATGCATTTTTAAAAATTTAATAGTGCAAAAAACTGCATATTATGAAAAATAGTAGTGCAAAAATATGTATATTAATAATTTGATTGACGTTGAAGAGCATATGCTCATTGATACGGATGCCTAAATATGCTGAAGAGAAAGATAATGGATGTCCTCGTTAGGTGGAAGAACGAGAAGAAAAAAGAGTGCCTTCTGCTGAAAGGTGCGAGACAGGTCGGGAAGACATTCATAATCAGGGAATTCGCAAAACAAAATTACAAGAACATAGTGGAAATCAATTTTGTGACGAAACCCAAGTTCAAAGAGGCCTTTGAAGGCAGCCTGAAGATGGACGATATCATCAGAGGGATCACGCTGCGTGATGATTCAATGGTGTTCGTTCCTGGCGAGACATTACTCTTCCTGGACGAGATACAGGAATGCGGTAATGCGAGAACCGCGTTAAAACCGATAGCCGATGACGGCAGATTCGATTGTATCGCGTCCGGGTCGATGTTAGGAATAGCATACAAGGAAGTCAGATCCATTCCCGTTGGTTATGAGAAACAGGTGGAGATGTTCTCTCTGGATTTCGAAGAGTTCCTATGGGCCAAGGGAAACGGAGAGGCCGTAGTCGGATATATGAAGGAATTCTTCGACAAGAAAGAAAGGATCGACGGATCCACCAATGAGGTCCTTCTGAAAAAGCTGAGAGAATACGCGGTGATCGGCGGAATGCCTGCAGCGGTCAACAAATATCTGGAGACGAACAACTTCGGTCTTGTTCACGAAGTGCAGAAAGAGATAATCGCAAGTTATTTGGACGATATCGCGAAATATGCTCCGGCAGCCGAAAAACCAAAGGTCAGGGCGTGCTATCTGTCCATACCCGACCAGCTGGCAAAGGAGAACAAGAAATTCCAATATTCCGTGGTTGAAAAGGGGACAAGCGCAAGGAAGTTCGAGAACAGTCTGGAATGGCTGAGGGATGCGGGGCTGATCCAATACTGCCATAATGTATCGACTCCGATATTTCCGCTGCCGGCTCACAATCAGACGGGTTATTTCAAAGTGTATCTGACGGACATCGGTATACTGAACGCAATGTACGGTTTTAAAATGAAAGAGGAGGTATACAATAACACACTGAAAGGTCCGGCGAAAGGCGGCATATACGAGAACCTGATCGCTGACATCCTTATGAAAAAGGGAATACCTCTTAATTATTACAAACCAGGCGAGGGCAGACAGGAGATAGAGTTCCTGCTGACCAATGATGACGGCGTGATCCCGCTGGAAGTCAAGGCAGGGAACGGAAGAACATTGTCACTGGATGAATTCATCAAAAGATTCGATCCTCCGTACGCATTGAAGCTCATATCTGGAAACATCGGCAAGGACGGTAAGAAACTGACGCTGCCGCTGTATATGGCCATGTTCGTGTGACCTTCAAGTTCGCCGTGATATCAGAGCGGCATCGATATATTCCCTCGGCACCGTGATTCCGTAAGTAAAAAAATCATATCCTTACAGATCCTACCAAGAACCGTATCTGCCGAAATCCTCTGCCGCTTTCACCAAGGCCCGTATGTTCGCGGGATGGGAATTCGGAGGCACTTCGCAGCATGTTCCCAAAATGCAGCCCATCTTGCTGTCACGGCCGTTGATCACCTGCTGCTTCGCCTGCTCGTATATCCTCTTCTGATCCGGAAGAACGAAAAGTTTTGTGTCAACGGACGGCATTATTGTCGCTCTGCTCCCGAATCTCTCTTTCATTATGCTCGCCGGGAACGGTTCCCTTTCAAAATATCCCATCTGCATTATCGTGAACGGGGTGATCACAATCTCATTCACATACAGTTCGTAATCCAAGGAACGGTTGCCGCAGAAATGATAGAACACCTGCGGTCCTGCCCCCTTCATCAGACTTCCTTTGACAAGTTTCTCCAACGCCGGAGGCGATATGTCCTTTATCGTCTCCGGGGACATGGTATCACTGTTCTCAAGAACCGAACCGGTGCTTATCAATGCGCTTCCGTACGCTTTCGCCAACGCTTCCGCGCCGGTTATTGCCGTTTCGACATAGACATCGATCATCTTCTTCACAAGCTCTCTTTCAGTTTCAGTCCAAATAAGGAATTCTTCAACGCCGCAGAGTTCCGCGGCGGAACCGACCGGTTCGGGACAATATGCCAAGGGGACAAACATCTCCGGAAGTTTTTCTTTTATGTATCTGGAGGCGCCGGTAAGACGTGTATACGTGTATCCGTTCTCTATCTCTTTGATATCAGGTATATGAAGTTTATCAACGTCCTCCGCACATTTCACAACCGTGTCAATAGGCACCGGAGCGGTCTTGTCCATGAACTTCAGATCCGCTCCGAGCTCGGGGAGCCAAGGATGCGCAAAATAGTATTTCGTTACGGGCAGGAGATCATACATCTCCTGCGCGTAAGCCAGACAGTGCGCTCCGAGCTCCGGTCTTTCGTAAAAATCCCTTATTGAATATCCGCATGCAACGGTTGCATGCGACAGCATCATCGGATCAACGGGCATTCTGTCGTATTCGCCGCCCATGAACGACGCGGCGTACCTTCTTTTCGCTCTTTTCAGCCAGTCTCCGCTGATCTCCGGGAAGGAAGGGATCATGCGCCGAAGAACGAATACAACATCAAAAGCGTTTTGCTGTTGTAAAATCTATACTCCGTCTCAAATGCATCATGAAAATCTATAATACACTGATGGATGATATATCCTATGTATGGATTGCCTTAAAGCTGTGAAGGCCGAGATCGAGAGGGGACATATAGGCCCTAATCCGAAATGCAAACATTATCCGTGCCACTATGCGGGGCAGGACTGCACATACTGCTTCTGCCCCTTCCATCCGTGCAGGGACAAGGGACTCGGAGAATTCATACAAGGCAGCAACAATAAAAAATGCTGGAGCTGTAAGTTCTGTCATTTTATTCACAGGGTTCCCGTGGCCAAATACATTGATTCGAGGATCAAAGAACTGAATATAACGGAACCCACGGACCCGAGGATCAGTGAACTCTTCGATGAAGTGAGAGAAAGATTCAAAACTCCCGGAAAAGCGATAATGGTCCTCGGCGCAACATCCGACGCCGGGAAATCGATAACGGCGGCGGCATTATGCCGCATAATATCAAAGAAAGGTCATTCAGTCACGCCGTTAAAAACACAGAATATGAGCTTAAGCTCAATGATCACGGACGACGGTTCCGAGATAGCGTCGATACAGATGATACAGGCGAAAGCATCGCGTCTGAAGCATCCCGATCACAACATAAATCCGATCCTCATCAAACCGATGAGAGACGGAAGGACCGAGGTCATACTGAACGGAAAACGTTTCGGTGATTTCGACGTTGATTCGTATTACAAGAAATTCGTTCCGTCAGAAGGCACCGAAGCGGTGAAGAAAAGTATCCGCGCATTGAAAAAAAGATGCGAGTTCGTGGTAATGGAAGGCGCCGGATCCCCGGCGGAGATAAACATATACGATTACGACATTGCGAACATGCGCGCCGCCGAGATAGCGGATGCGTATTGCATACTCGTTGTGAACATGAACTGGGGAGGAGCGTTCGCCTACGCTTTGGGAACGGTGGAATTACTCAAACCGGATGACAGGAAGAGATTGAAAGGAATTATCTTCAACAATATGCACGGCGACCCGTCATCATTGACGAGCGGCATAAAAGAATTGGAATCGATAACGGGTATCCCCGTACTGGGCGTTATCCCGCATATGGATATGTCCTTGCCCGCGGAAGATTCACTTACGCTCCGCAGCTCGGATCCGGAAGAAGAAAAGATAAAAGTATGCGTGGTCAAACTTCCGAAGATCGTCGGTCTGACAGATATGGATCCAATGTATCACGAGAATGTTTCCATCCGATATACCGATGATCCGAAGGATATCAGAGAAGCGGACATGATAGTGATACCCGGAACCAAAGATTCCATCGTATCCATGAAATGGATGCGGTCTGCAGGCATAGAGGACGCGATAAAGAAAATGAAAGGAAAGGTTCCGATAGTCGGGATATCCGGAGGTTATCAGATAATGGGCTCATCGCTTCTGGATGATCTTGCAATCGAAGGAGAGGTTTCCTCAAAAACGGAAGGAATGGGCCTTTTCAACGCTGTAACGTCCTGGAAAAAGAACGGAGGAGCGAAAGCCCACGTGAAAGGAGTGATCGTTGCGGCCGGCGGAGACGTTCGCGGATATGAGATGCACACCGGAGACACGGTAACGAAAGAAAAACCATTGTTCGCGCTGTCAACGGCGAACGGCCTTGTCGATGAAGGTTCATCCAGGGCCGAAGACAAACTGTTCGGAACATACGTGCACGGTCTGTTCGATGAACCGGCCTTCAGAAAATATGTATTGAGTTTGACGGGAAAATACACTCCTTCCAAATATTCGAACGTCAGCTACGGAGTGATACTCAATGAAACGTTCGATACGATGGCGGACATATTCGAAAGATCGCTTGATATGGATCTTTTCGAGAAAGTATTCATGGGGTGCCGGCAATGAGGATAATGTTCGTCGGAACATCATCGAACGCCGGTAAAACGACAATAGCGGCCATGTTCTGCAGATATCTCCGTTCAAAGGCGGTCATGGTCTCTCCGTTCAAAGCTTTCAACATGTCTTCAAAAAGCTTCATGACCGAAAACGGTGAGATGGGGATAGGGCAGGCCGTTCAGGCCTGGGCCTCCGATATCAAACCGAATGTGAGGATGAACCCCGTGCTTGTGAAAGTTGCCGGCGGCAAACTGAAGACGATCGTGAACGGTGAGGAAAGAAACGATCTTGACAGAAATTCGCTGTTTGAACATGCGTTATCCTCATTCGACGAGATATGTGAAAGATATGACGCGGTAGTGGCCGAAGGCTCCGGATCCCCGGCGGAAATAAACCTTCGCGGCAGCGACATAGCGAACGCCCGTTTCGCAAGATCAAGGAAGATACCGATGATACTGATCGGGAATATAGAGAAAGGCGGCGTGTTCGCGGGAATATACGGAACATGGCTTCTCATGGAAAAAGAGGACCGCGATCTGATGAAAGGATTCATCATCAACAAATATTACGGTGACGACGGGATACTGAAAAGCGGTATAGAGGAAATAGAAGCGTTAACGGGAATGAAATGTTTTGGTATTCTGCCGTATATGAAGATCATGCTGCCCGAAGAGGACGCGGGCGATGGCGTTCAATGCAGCGAGGACAACATAGATACGTTTGTAAGCCAATTGGATAAACTGCTTGAAGAGGTGTCCGGACGTTTGGATCTTGAAGGCATTATGAAAGCGGCATCGGAATGATCATCCTCCGGACGCCACGCGCAGAGCATTTATTACGTGCTCGTGATCCAAAACGGTTGTCACGGGTATCGGCTTTCCGTTCAAAAGAAATAAAAACGAATCGGGATGTTTTCCCAGAGCTATCATTGCATCTTCAATGGTAACGCCTGCAGCAACGTCAACACGTTCATTTCCGAAGACAAGGCAGGCCATGGCCGTTCAACGAATGAATGGTATATATCATTTGACCTCTGCAATTCCCAAGGATCAAAAACGGTACTCTTCCGGCTGCAATTAAGGTCAAACGCTATTATAGTCATTAACCTGACTATTTACAATAATTCAACATAAAAAATGAGCCTCCCATGATCTGAAATATGATCCTTTGCACGCTTCTTTCATGAATTCTTCCTCGAGAACCGATATCATATGTGCCCGATCTGTGATCCTCGTCACGGAGATCAGTCCCTTGAGGGTCTTCCATACAGGCTCGAT
>WQZU01000051.1 GCA_009780575.1 Candidatus Methanomicula labiotermitis | reverse complement strand
TGAATGCGTCTCGGATGGAGGCCACGGGCCTCTGTCCGTGACCCGCGAAACCGGGTCATATCAACTGTCAAATCCTAAATTTCGCAAAACTACAGCGGAGCCGCTGTCAAAGTCAGGTTCCATGATAAATAATATGAACACGTTTCACAAACATGTGCATCCTTTCCGACAAGGACATTCTTGAACGTATGAAGAACGAAGAATTGGGAATTTCCGATTACAATGAACGCAGCCTTACGCCGAACGGTTATGATCTCAGAATATCGGAGATATCGATACGCGGAAAGAACGAACTGATAAAGGAAGGCGCTGCATCGATCCCTCCGAGGACAATGTTCTACGTGTCAACGATCGAAAGAGTGAAGATGCCGTCCGATGTCTGTGCACAGCTTTGGCTCAGGACGACTTGGATAAGAAAGGGGATAATCGGCGCGTTCGGAAAGATTGATGCGGGCTTCGAAGGTACGTTGACGTTAGGTGCATACAACGCGGCCGATGACGTTATCGAAATACCGTTGAAAGAACGTTTCTGTCAGATGGTCTTCGAGACTTTGCATTCAACCGCCGATAAGAGTTATGCGGAAAGAAGCGGCAATTACCAGGGACAGACAGGAGTCACGCTGGCTCCGAAGAAATGAGTAATATGTCTTCACGAATCAGACGGTCTTGTTTCAAATCGGAGGCAAAATCGGTTAAATTTTGTTTCAAAACGGGAGCAAGCCGATTCAGTTTTGTTTAAATATTTGTTTGGATTTATTTCCAAAAATTTTTCAATATCACAAATTTTTGGATTTATTTCCAAACTTTTATATCAATCATTGATAATATCCATTCATGGAACCGAAGGAGGTCATCCGCACCGAATATTTGGATCGTCTCAACCGTTACAGAAACGATACCGGATTTGCCAAAATAATCACAGGTATGCGAAGATGCGGTAAATCCACGCTGATGAAGCAATATATCTTCGAACTGAAATCGTCCGGAGTGAAAGATGAGAAAATAATATTCATGAATCTGGAATCGCTTTCAAACAAGAAATACCTGGATCCGGATATGCTCTATGAGCATCTGATATCCGTTATGCCGGATGACCTGTGCTACGTTTTCCTGGACGAAATACAAAAAGTGAACGGTTGGGAGAATGTTATATCATCGCTGATGGTAGACCGGAAATGTGATATTTATCTGACGGGATCGAACGCATATTTCCTCTCCACCGAACTTTCCACTTACATGACCGGGCGGTCAATACGGATCAACATGTTCCCGTTATCGTTCAAAGAGTTCATCGGATACAATTCTCTGTACGCAGATATCGATTCGCTCAAAAGATACATGTCGATAGGCTCATTGCCCCTGATCCGTAATGACATGGACAGAGAACGTATATTCGAAACGCTTGATATGGTGCGCTCCGATGTGATCGTTAAAGACATACAGACGAGAAAGAAAATGACTGACAATACGATGTTAAGAAGAACCATAGAGTACATGTTCTCTGAGATCGGAAATCCTGTGTCGGTGCATTCGATCGCGACGGCCCTCGGAATAGATGATAAGACCGCAGACGGATATATCTCCGCGGCCACAGAATCTCTCATGTTCTACCGCGCTAAAAGGTATGATCTCAGAGGAAAGAAAATACTGAGGACCAACGACAAGATCTACTGCACCGACACAGGAATGAGAAATGCGGTGATCGAAGAGGACCTCAGAGATCGAGGTCGAGTGTTGGAGAATCTTGTGTATTTAGAACTTATGCGCAGAGGATATCGCGTGACCGTCGGGAAATTAGGAGATCTTGAAGTGGACTTCGTCGCCGACCGCAGCGGAAAAAGAGAATATTTCCAAGTGGCGTGGTCTGTTGAAGATGACAGAACACTTGAGCGCGAACTCAGGCCGCTGGAAAGTATAAAGGATAATTTTAAGAAAACGCTGCTGACAGCAGATCCGGGCAACGGGAACGCCGGCGGCATCGAAATAAAAAATGTCACGGAATGGATGATCGGAAAATGATACCGGCAACGGAACGATCCCGAGAGGATTGAGTCCTCCTGCCTATTCTGGATTCAGTGATTATGCTATGTTAGGATGAAGGCAGGATGAGAACAAATTATACCGAAATTATGTAATTGAATGATACCTTCAATGGATACACAACCGAGGGATTTTTGCCTGTACTTTGAGCGTTCTGTGTCAAACATTCGTTTTAACGATATCCAGAACATACACGCTCATAGTCGGCGAATAGGTCTTAAGTTCTGCTATTCGGTCTATGCGTATCTCGTAACCTTCTTTCTTCATTTCATCTGTTAGTCTGAGAGATTCGTCATTGAATGATCCGCGTTCCATTATCTTGTGCATGTGCACCGTCCCTCCTTTCTTAAGGTTTGAAAGTGCACCCTTCAGAAAAGAATCGGCGATCTGCGGCAGATTCATTATTATCCTGTCCGAAGGAGGCAATTCTTTTATGATCCTTCCTGCGTCTCCGCATATCGGAACGATGTTGTCCGTTTTATTCAGTCTTATGTTTCTTTCCATCAGATCTGCGGCTTCCTCGTTGATATCTATCGAATATATCACTGACGGCTTGGAATGTTTTGCGATCACAAGCGGAAAAGGCGCTGCGCCGGCGAACATGTCCGTTATTATTTCGCCGTCTTTCACCAATGATGCGATCCTCATGCGCTCCGTTGACAGCCGTGGGTTAAAATACACTTTCACAGGGTCTACGAACATCGTCACTCCGAATTCCCTGTGTGTCGTCTCTGATGTTCCGGTGCCGGCTATCATCCTCACGTCCCTGACGCGCATCTCCCCTTTTACGCCGGCGTCCATCATCACCGCTCTTATGGACGGCGATGTCATGAGCAAAGCATTCCCGACCGTTTCCGCATACTCCTCCAATTCATCCGGGAATTTCATTACCGCGATGTCGCCGATCGTGTCGTAAGAGTTCGGAAGTATGTTTTTCAGTTCATCCGGGACATGTGCCAGATTCCTGTAATCCGTTTCTTTGCGATCGGCCGGTTCGAGGTCCGCATCCATCACTTCGTGATCCTTGAACGAAGATGAAAGTATCGGGATGAGAATGAAAACGCCGTCTGTCTTGATCTTGGCGTCCCTGTTCAGAAGACCTGAACGGATCAGATCGTTCCTTACCTCCTCTCCTTTTTCCTTTGCGACCCTTACGCACAATACCATGTGTGATGTGAGCATCAAATGATTTAAAACAGTTCCCTTATGAAGGACGGATGAACGGACTTATCTTTGCAGGCCTCGGACTCAGCGGCACGGACGGAATGACCGTGAAGGCTTTCAATGCGCTTCGCGAATGCGATATCATATTTGCGGAGTTCTACACTTCAACGTTAACGGATACTGGCACTGTCGAATTGGAGAGAGTCATAGGTAAGAAGATAAAGGTCCTTCAAAGAGCGCAGGTCGAAGAGAGCGGTGAGATAATAAACGCGGCAAGGACAAAACGCGTGGGATTCGTTACCGCCGGAGACACGATGGCAGCCACCACTCACGTTGACCTTTTGATACAGGCTGCCGAGGAAGGGATACCTGTGAAGGTGTTCCACGGCGTCTCCATATTTTCCGCGTGTCCTGCTTCTCTGGGCCTTCAGCCGTACAAGTTCGGGCGTACTGTGACGCTTCCTTTCATCGAGGGAGGTTATCACCCGCGTTCCCCTTACGATCACCTTGTCGCGAATAAGAATGACGGATTGCATTCGATGGTGCTTCTCGACATCAGAGCGGATGAACTGCGATATATGAACGCGCACCAAGCGATCGAGTGGCTGCTTGAAGCGGAAAGAAAATGGAACTGCGGTCTTCTCACGGAACAAAGTGTGATATGCGTCGCATCAAAAATCGGCTCAGAAGATGAGAAGGTGTTCGCCGGACATCCCGGCGATCTTATGAAAATGGATCTCGGAGATCCTTTGCACACATTGGTGATACCCGGAAAACTGCATTTCATGGAATCGTATGCATTGGTGCACCTTGCCGGCGCTCCGGAGTCCGTTATCGAAGAGGATTGATCGAATCCCGGATAACAGGATCACCATATCCTGTCCAGATCCACGTTGTGGCGCACTTTCTTTCTTACGAGTTCAATTTTTTCCTTGTCCGTGGGATCTATGCGTGCGATAAGGTGTTCTATCATCTCCGTCACCTGCAGTGTGTCCCCTTCGGTAAGCAATATCGGAACGTTGATCTGATTGGCCCTCGAGATCACCGCATAGGACGGCCTTATGCCCCCTGTGACGATTATGCACGACGTATCCGTTGACAACGCCGCTAACTGTATCTCCGTCCTGTCACCGCCGGTTATGACCGCTTTACGCCTCGATCTGCGCATATATCTCACCGCGGTCTGAATGCTCATCGCTCCTACGCTCATCGTCTCCACGATGTTGTCCATGCCTTCGGCGCCGGCGAGGACCTTAGCGTCCATGATCTCTGATATCTCCGATACCTTGAACGTTCTGAGCTCAGGTATCAGAGGAACCTCCCCCAATACCCTTATGCCTCGGTTCTCAATGAATTTCCGTTCCCTGCCGCCTTCCGCCCTGTTCAGGATAACGCCGAGCATGTTCAGCTTCCTGCGGTCGCACAGTTCTTTGAAGATGAAGACATTGTCTATGCATTGGTGCGACGGCGTTGACACAAGTATGAGCGGCGCACCGACCGCCTCCGCGATATCGAAATGCGACAGATTATGAGCGCGTCCGCTCGCGATGTTCTTGCTTCCTTCCAATATCATGAGCTCTTTGCCCTTGCATAGTTCTTCATATCCCGCAACGATCTCCTCCATCGACACCGGATTGAATATGTCATAGGAGAACGGCGACAGTTTTGTCCTCTCTCCCAGACCGAGAACTTCTGACATGAGCAATGCATCCTGCTCTATTTCCTCGCCTTCGTTCTTAGTGAGACTTTCACGGAACGGTTTGTAGAAACCGGCTTTCCCGGGATAGTTCATTGCGAGGCCGAGCGATATAACCGTCTTGCCGGATCTCTCGCCTACGGACGCCAAATAAACTTTTTCCATAGACTCGCCTCAATATTGTAAGAGCGCCCATCGCCTGACTGTTTTCATTCTTGTTCCCTTCCGCACCCCGATTGGTTTACAGGTTCATATATTTCTTTATTCTCCGATCATGATCCGGCGGCGTTCGTTGTAAGTACTTTCGGTGACCTCTCCCGCTTTTGCTTATATATTCTGCAACCGATGATAGTTATGAAGACAAGAAGATGCAACCATCCCTTTGCATTACTTCCCTTCAGAGGAGAGAACTTCCATCCATCCCTTAGTTTTCTGTCTCTCCTCTATACCTTTTCCTGCGTCTGAGATGCACTGAGTCTTACACAATGACCGTGCAAGGCCGTTGTATTCCCTTTCTGCCGAATAAACGGACATCTCCCGTGCTTTCCATCCGGCGCTGAAACAGAAACGCGGATACGGGAGCGGAGTCGCCCTCTTGCCTGCGGGAAATAAAGGGTTTAGAGACCTTTATCAGTTCAAGCATGCGCTGCAGTCACGTGAGCCGCAGTCGCTGTTCTCGATCTGCCACTTGAGAGCCCAGGTTTTTACGGTTTTTATCGCTATGATGAGTTCTACTCCGCTGTCCGTGAGCCTGTATTCACTTTTGAGCGGTATAGTGGATGCATCTATTATCCTTTCTATAAGTCCTTCGGCCTCCAATTCTTTCAGGCGTTGTGATAGAATCTTCGGAGTGACATCCATGAGCGTGTTCTTCAATTCTGAGAACCTCCTCATTCTGTCCTGGCCCTTGTAAAGCTCTAAAAGTATGAGAAAAGTCCACCTCTTTGCCAAATAATCCATCGTTTTATAAACTGTGCATTCGTGGTTCATTGAATACATATAGAAATTTTATGGATATATACTATTTGGTAGTCTCAACTCCGTTTTGTAATGAAATCGATATATTTACTGGAAAAAGTAGGGTCGTCGGGTTCACGCAGAACCTCGCTGGATACAACTGTTCAACATCATATATAAAATGTACTCATAGATTCATCAATATTGACGAAACAATGTGCGGCGCGCACTTTTTATTTATGTTTTTTTGCCAGTATCTCCGCGGGCGCATCTGGCTTAATAAAAGATCAAAGATTCGGATATGCTGTGCACAAGGTCTTCGAAGCCGTTAAGGAATAATGATCGAAAAAGTACTGGATACAAGAAATGGTGCGGACGCCGGGATTCGAACCCGGGCAAGTAGCTTGGAAGGCTACGATCCTAACCAACTAGATCACATCCGCACGAACGTTTGTAACTTTCAACTCGTATATAATTATAATGTTCGTGAGCGCGCCCGACCTTTTCAAAAATCGTTGCCAGATTAACAATATTAACCGTTTTTGTTCAATATGTTCCGCAGCGTAGGCAAACTTTGAACCTTTTCATACCGAATCTCAGATTCTTTCGAATTCTTTGCATTATACAGACGATCGCCGACAGCGAATTATGATGTGTCTGGAACATTCTGTGATTTTCACCGTATTCCTGTTCTCTGTGCAGATAGCCAGAAACATTGTTGTACCGAGGTCGCAGCCTTACATCTCGTGCGTGTGTGAGCAAAACGATATTTCCTTCTTCTCATACACTGCTCTGGTATAGTGTAAAATGCGCATAATTATGGCTCTTTGAGAATTTGAGTGGAAGAGGCCATTCGATTTATCATTCTGATGCGATATCAGGTCGATGTTGGAGAACAGGGACATAGGAAGGCTGCTGAGACTGAAGGTCCCGTGGAAGGTGA
>WQZU01000050.1 GCA_009780575.1 Candidatus Methanomicula labiotermitis | reverse complement strand
TTATGTTGATACACAGAGGGATTCGAGGGTCTTACGCACCACTTTGCCGAACCTCGTATACGGAACGGATAACAACGGCACAGCATCCAACCGCGATGTCAGCACAAACGCGACAGCGAACCATATCGTTCAGCGGACCACAGGCGGCCAGATAACCGTTCCTCAGAATCCTTCTGCCAATACAGATGCGACCAGCAGGCATTATGTTGATACACAGAGGGATTCGAGGGTCGCACGCGTCGATACGGCGAACATAGTATACGGAACAGGTAACAACAACGTAGTATCCAACCGCGCTGTCAGCACAAACGCGACAGCGAACCACATCGTTCAGCGGACCACAGGCGGCCAGATAACCGTTCCTCAGAATCCTTCGGCCAATACAGATGCGGCCAGCAGGCAGTATGTGGATTCAAACCCCGTGCTTTATGCGGCGAACGGAACATGTTCAACGAATGCTGCAACTCTGGCAACAGGAATAAACGGAGCAGCAATAACGGAAGGCTCACGAATCCGCGTAAGGTTCACTGCTGCCATAAACCAAACGACAGGAACATCGCTTACGGTCAACGGAGCATCATCAGTGATACAGATCAACGGTGCGGTCATATCGACAGAGAACCCATTGACGATCCCCGTAAACGAGAGCCGTGTCTTTGTCCGTGCAGGTTCGGTGTGGCAGATGATGACAGACGGATTGCCGTTGTGGCTGAATAGGCAAGGGGAGGTTGTTATTAACAGAAACCCGAATCAGTGGAGAGAGGTCTGGGTAGGCAGAGTATCATCAGGCACCATAACGATACCCAATATATTGACTATCATACAGGATCCTGTAGAGATAATGCTCGTTGCTGAATCGAATGGCGGCGGAGGAGGAGGTTACATCTACAATACGATCCTTCCGTTTTTCACAACGGTCACCGGCGTCAGGAGGCAACGTATGTGGCCGTCACCGACAACATCCACTACGATCGGAATGTTCAATGCTGTCAAGCTTGTAGGCGGTGAGACGCAGTGGCACTGGGTCAGATTCAACTCGTATACGCAAATCCAACTGGTAAGTGGCGCGGCCTCGAACCTCGTCGGCGTGTATGTGAGATGACCATCAGAATGTGAATGAAGGCTGGAACAGGCGCAAAGGGGATATAATGCGATAACGGTCTTGGAAACATGAAAGTGCGTCAGGCGGTCGTGATGGTGGGAGGCAAAGGCACAAGGCTCAGGCCGCTTACCGATAACCGTCCGAAACCCATACTTCCGGTTCTTGACAGACCGTGCCTCTCGTATCTTATAGAATCGCTCGCAAGAGGAGGCATTGAAAAAGTGTTCCTGGCATGCGGCTACAGATCGGAGAAGATGGCAGAGGCGATAGGCGACGGATCAAAGGAAGGCGTATCAATAGAATATTTCTACGAGGACGTTCCGGCAGGAACCGCGGGTGCAATAAAACTCCTTGAGGATGAGCTGGACGACACGTTCGTTGCCGCTAACGGGGACGTCTTCGCAGACATCGATCTAAAGGAAGAGATAAACGAACACAAACGGACGGGCGCAGCACTCACCATATCACTGACGCATGTTGACAACCCATGCGAATTCGGAATATCCAGACTTGATGACGAAGGCAGAATATCAGAATTCAAAGAGAAGCCGAAGCCCGACGAGGTGTTCTCTAATCTTATCAATGCAGGAATATACGTTGCGGAGAAGGATATACTGAAATACGTTCCGAAAGGGCGCATGTACGATTTCTCGAAGGAACTGACGCCGGACCTCATGAGCAGAGGATACAGGATCCAAGGGCACATGATGAACGGCATGTGGATGGATGTCGGAAGACCGAAGGACCTGTACGGAGCGAACATACTTTTGGCTGACAGGTCATTCAGAAACAAAGACTGGAGCAACTTTGTCAGCGGATCAAAGATAACGGAACCGTTCTACATAGGGCAGGGCGGAAAAGCGACAGGATCGGAAATATCGTCATCCGTGATATCGAAGGACTCGACCGTCACCGGATCCAGGATATCCGATTCGCTGATAATGGCCGGCTGCAGTGTCTCCGATGCGGCGATATCCGGGAGCATAATAGGCGAAGGATGCACAATAAAGAAAGGCGCAAGGATAATCAATTCGATCTTGGCCGATGGCACCACGGTAGATGAGAATAAGATCGTAACGGGCTCCGCAGGCGCACAATGAATATCGATTCAGAGACCTTTCTGTTCAAGCAGCGTTGAAAGCAGATGCTTGAAACTCTTTATGGAACTAACGTCCATAGGATCGACGCGGTTCATTGAAGCAAGGAAGAGCGACACGTAGTCGCCGAGCATCACGGCCCTCAAACTCCTTTCCAATGCCGTTTTTCCGCTGATCATTATGATCTCCGGTTCCGAGCCGTACGATCTCAGGATGTTCGCCATCCTGTTGACCGTTCCAATGACGGTGTCGGATGCTCCCTCTTCGTAAACGAGCACAGGTTTGCACATCGTTTGTGCAGATGACCATCCGGCGATATCGCTGTGCTCAAGTTCCGTGATCATACCGTTGAATGCGATCATCTTCGCGTTCTCATTTATCTGTTGTCTGAATCTCACCGCGCACGCTGACAGAGGAGATGACGCGTATATCACCGGAACGGTTCCGCGTAATTTTTCGGCGATATGTTTCGCCCGACTTTCGGTGTTGTGCATCCATATGCTTTCCTTATACGTCCGAAGCGACGGTATCAGATCTTTAAGTTCCGAGTTAACGCGGGGGCCGCCGCCCGACTCAATGATGTTCAGAAGATATCCTATCATATATCCTGCGGCGCTTCTGGGCTGTATGCCCGCCGGCATCTCTATCAACATGTTACCGTCCTTCATGCACCTGTCCGTCAGTTCGCCGCCGGACGCCATCACGATGATCCTGCACCTTTTTGCTTTAGCATGATCATACATCATCAGCGCTTCTTTGGTATTACCGGAGTGGCTCAATGCGATCACAAGCGTATCTTCATTGACCCAGTTCGGTATGGCCGTTGATCTTATCACACGGATCGGTATGTTCCATCTTGTCAGTATTGTATCGGCAACGATGTCGCCTGCTATTGCAGACGCTCCGAGGCCGCATATACACATCTGTTTGTAATCAAAGGGTAATTTAAATTTGACTCCCGCCGCCTTTTCCAGACCGTCAACGAAACCGTCGACCTCCAGAGCCATTTCTTTCAGGTAAGAACGCTCTTCGTTTTTCGTCATCTTACATACCCCAGAACGGGTCTTCCTTTCTCTTTATTGAGATGACCTCATCCAACGTCATCCTTTCGTCATCCGTGATCTCCGTCTTTGCGAATTCTTTGATCACCGATCCAAGAAGATCTATGTATATCACGTCCTCGACATCCGCCTGCCTTCCTATCGTGATGTCATCGATGGCAACCGCCACCTCCTGCCCCTGTATGGCCTCTTTGACCACTTCTTCGCCGGATCTTATGCTTCTTATCTTACCGACGGAACGCCCGTCCGGCATTATCAGCCTCTGATTCGGCCTGAGTCTCCCGGTAAGCACACGGACGCCTACGATCGCCGGCTTTGCGGCACGGAATATGCAATTGGGAAGGATCTTGAACTTCGCCGGGAACGAGAACTCGGATCTTTTATCGATGTCCTGTTTCTTCTTCGTTTCTTCCAGCCATTCCTGGTATTCCTCTATCAAACGGTATACCACCTGATTGGTGAACACCTTCATATCCTGCGATTCAAGTTCAGCGGCCGCATCCTTCGACAGTTCAGAATTGAATCCGAGTATCACTTTGTTCAATTGCTTACCGCAGGCCGCGACATCAACGATGTCTCTTCTTGAAATTTCACCGATCCCGTATTTCCTTATGGGTATCGATGCCGCCTTTGCCTCATATGCCAGCGCCTCGAGCGAACCTATGGCGTCCGCTTTGATCATGACGCCGTCCTCCTGCGTCTCGATCTTGACCGAGGACTCTTCCTTCATCTCTGCCACGGCAGGATCGTTCGCACCGTTTACAACTACCAGAGGGGCACCGGATATCACTCCGTCCATGTTCTGGCAGGATATCTTCACGCCTGCGGCCGCATGCAGTTCCTTGACGGAATCGAATCTGTCGCGCGGGTCGCGTATCTCATCCAGAGGTTTGGGTTTCAGTATTGCCTTCACTTTTGTGATTATCGGCGCACCCCTCGTTCCGAGCGCCACCGTATCTCCTTTCTTCAGGACGCCGGAGTATAATATCATGTCAAGCGTTTGCCCCAATCCCCTTTCTTCTTTGATCTCAAGTATCGTTCCTTTTCCCGGGCCTTCTTTCTCTTCCTGCAGCTGTGACTCAAGGAAACGCTGCGCCAGGCCAACCAGCATAAGAAGGAGATCCGCTATCCCCTCGTTCTCTTTGGCGCTCACGGGAACCAAAGCAACAGTTTTAGTGAAATCGTCTATGCGGTCATATCTGTCCGCGGGAATGCCCTCGGACGCAAGCAGCGAGATTATGTGATACATCCTTTCGTTGAACGCTTCCATTGTGTGCTCCTGCTGCTGTTTCTCCGCCAGCACGAACGACCTTCCGCGCTCGGGTATCCATCCCTGTACCGTATCTATCTTGTTCATAGCGATGATGAACGGGGTTTTGTATTGCTTCAGGATCCTTATGGATTCCACCGTCTGCGGTTTCAATCCTTCGCGTATGTCTATCACCAGGACCGCAAGGTCCGCCAGGGAACCCCCTCTAGCACGAAGCGTTATGAAAGAATGATGACCCGGCGTATCAATGAAAAGCAAGCCGGGAACATTGAACTTTTTGCTGCCGATGAGTTTCCCGCACACTTTGTATATGTGCTCTATGGGAACTTCCGTGGCGCCGATGTGCTGCGTTATGGCTCCGGCCTCTCTTGATATGACGGAAGTTCCTCTTATCGTATCGAGAAGCCTTGTCTTACCGTGGTCGACATGACCGAGGACGCTTACAACAGGCTGCCTAATAGACATATCCTCACCGTCGGCGGGATCATTCGTATATCCATTGGTCCGAGGTCCTGCTGTACGAGACGATCTCGTCCGCTTTAAAGAAGATCGATATCTCGCGCTCCGCCGATTCCGGCGAGTCGGAACCGTGTATGATGTTCATACCGGTCTGAATACCGTAATCGCCGCGTATCGTACCCGGAGCGGATTCCTTCGGGTTCGTTTTGCCCATCATGTTCCTGCATACGGACACTGCGTCCTCTCCTTCCCACACCATCGCCAATACGGGTCCGGATGTTATGTAGGATATCAGAGGATCGTAGAACTTCTTGCCTTTGTGTTCACCGTAATGCCTCTCGGCCGTCTCCTTTGAGATGACCATGAACTTCATTGCAAGAAGCTTCAACCCTTTCTTCTCGAAACGTGAGAAGATCTCTCCCGTGAGTCCTCTCTGGACAGCGTCGGGTTTGATCATGAGATATGTTCTCTCCATGGAGATCACTTCTTCTCTGCCGCCTTGAGGCGCGCCTTCTTCTCGATCTTGAACTTCTCCGTCCACCTTGTAGTTCTCGGAACTCTTTTCAGCTGGATCATGTTCTTGTAACATTTATTCGTGCAGAAGTTCAGAACGGTGCCGTCCCTTTTCACGAACATCTTTCCCGTTCCGGGCTCAATTTCAGAGCCGCAGAACGAACAGTTTCTTTTCTCAGCCACAATATCACCTCATCCCGAGCTTCCTGGCCTCTCTGGATGTCTCTCTCAGCATTAGGATGTCTCCCATCCGTACCGGGCCCATGATATTCCTTGTGATGATCCTCCCCTTGTCGCGGCCGTCGAGAACACGCACCTTCACCTGCGTGGCCTCACCGGTCATTCCGGTGCGGCCGATTATCTCAACTACCTCCGAGGGTATGCTGTCCGTGTCAGCCATTCAAATCACCTTATTTCTTCAGTTCGCGGACCGCTTTTGCGATCTCTTCGCAGAGCGGTTTTCCCTTTCCGACATCAACGATCGCAATGGATGCCGTCGGTTTCTCAAGACCGATGGCGTTACCAAGTTCCGCTTTGCTCGGAACGTAAACGTACGGGATGTTCTTCTCATCGCAGAGAGCGGGCATGTGCGCCAATATCTCGGGCGGTGCGACATCCGTTGCCATGATGATCATTGCCGCTTCTCCGCGTTCCGCAGCTTTCGTGACCTCGTTCGTACCTTTCTTAATCTTTCCGCCGTCTCTGGAGATCTCCGCGAGGGAGTATGCTTTGTCCGACAGCTCTTTCGGTGTCTCAAACTTTACAAATACAGACATTTTATTACCTCTTTCCGATGTAAACATCGTCATCATTCATCGGCTCTGAAGAGCAAGTCGCCGTACTTCATCGTGATATTTATTATTTACTGGGCGAGATTCTTTCCGAAACGGTCTATGGCGGGCTATTACGCACGCTTTATTGCATATCATAATGTAAAAATTCAGTACAGCGACTATCGTTTCACATTTTTTGTACTTTCCACACGTTCCCATATATTCATGTCGTTGCCTTTAAAGCGTGCGTGCGCCCGCGCTCTGTGCCTCGATATCGTTTCAAGTACGACTGCGAAGAACATCCTGAACGGATGTAATCCCATCTCTCGTATTGTGTCTAGCACAGTACTTACGAACAAATGTTTGTCCCTCGAACGAACGACATATCCGTATTTTTTCCGAATGAACTCTTCTCCTATGTTGATACGCGTCCTCTGTTTTATGAAATCGCTTACAGTTTCCGGACCGCGGTTCAGAATGACCGCATCGGGAACGTAGACCGAAACGTATCCCTTCTTCTCCAATTCACTTTTGATGATGGCCTCATCCGACTGCATGTCCGTCGGGAGACGGATGCCGATGTCCCTGAACGCTACCAGTTCTCCGATGTTCGGGCGGATCATGGACACGTAGTGGTGTCTCGTCCACATCATC
The DNA here is from genome assembly GCA_009780575.1 of Candidatus Methanomicula labiotermitis. Classification (GTDB taxonomy): domain Archaea; phylum Thermoplasmatota; class Thermoplasmata; order Methanomassiliicoccales; family Methanomethylophilaceae; genus Methanomicula; species Methanomicula labiotermitis. The sequence continues at coordinate 240 of WQZU01000050.1, read as the reverse complement.
TGCACCACGAATCCCATTGTACTCTTCGGATCATTGGTCGGAATGGGACGTCCTCCGGTAACTCCGACGGTCTCGTCGCTGAACGGAGATATGAGATTCGATAACGTGAACTCGTCACGCAGTATGTTGTCCGCATTCAGCAGCACGGACACGGAACCCTTCTTCCGGTCAAGGAATTCGTTTATCGCGGAATTCTTTCCTTTCCTCTCTTCCTGCCGCACAAGCTCCAGGGAGCCAAAC
>WQZU01000049.1 GCA_009780575.1 Candidatus Methanomicula labiotermitis | reverse complement strand
TTTTCCTGCGGGTACTAAGATGCTTCAATCCCCCGCGTTCCCGATCATTACTGATCATTCCGAAGAATAGGAAGTCCCATTAGGTCATCATCGGATCATAGGCTTCTTGCACCTACCCGACGCATATCGCAGCTTGACACGACCTTCTTCGGCGCTCTAGCCGAACCATCCCCCATGCGGCGTAGCATCGCCGCTGGCGTATGATCTAGCACACGTCCAGGTTGCGTATGATCGGTAATCATCGGACTGATTCCGGCCTCATCCTCCATTCCGGGGCCCTATACCTCTTCCCCGACAGAGGACCTCTCTACGGGTGCACTTGTTTCACTAATCGTTAGCCAACGTCCTTTCGGCGCGGCGAAATTCCCGATTATCGGAGACGTATTTAAAGGTTTCCGAAACCGATATTCAGGTTACCCTCGGACAGAGTCCGGGCACCCGATGGTTCTCATCGAGCAGACCGCCTAGTACCGTTTTCTATATATAGTTATCTTAGTCGCGTATGCAAACGTTCAGGGAATGAAAAGAACGACCACGGAATTCGGAAGCATTTCACGCAATTCCACCAGATGCGGATGGTACAGATGCATGAGATCGTCCCTGAGCGGTTTCTTCGAAAGCAGTTTGGAGATTACGGAAACTTCCGTTCGTCCTTCCGCTTTCCATACGCTTTGAGAGAATGACGTGTCGGTCATGACCATTATCGGAAGCCTCAGCAGAAACCTTTCCTGTTCTGTGCACACATTATTCAAGAGAGTGATCTCGTTTGTTGTCATGTCGCACGTATGCCCGCTTCCGGTCCTGTATGTGAGGTCTCCGGAATCCGTGTGCTCGGCAAGGCTCCGCCTGTTCACGGGCGCATGTGCGTTTATGCCCTTCAGAAGATGCTCGATCTCCATGGTACGTCATTATAACGCTAATCTAATAATATACATACGGACCATAACCGAGGCCATGGAAGACAAGTTGGCAAACGCTCTCGAATCGCATCCTTGTTACAACGAGAGCGCTCACAGTAAGTTTGCTAGAATGCATCTTCCCGTTGCACCGAAGTGCAACATCCAATGTAATTACTGCAACAGAAGATACGACTGCAGCAACGAATCAAGGCCGGGCGTGACAAGCGAACTGCTGACACCGTCGGAAGCTAAGGAGAAGGTACGCGCCGTGAAAGAGAAGATACCGGAACTGAGCGTGGTCGCCGTAGCCGGTCCGGGAGATCCGCTGGCCAATGACGAGACCATGGAAACGATATCCCTGATAAACGAAGAATTTCCGGAGCTTACGTTATGCATATCCACGAACGGTCTGATGCTTCCCGAATATGCGGAAATGCTGTACGGAAAGGGAGTCCGTTTCATCACGGTGACTATGAATTCATATGATCCCGAGATATCATCGAAGATCTACGAATTTGTTTTATGGAAAGGAAAGAAGCTTCAGGGAAAGGAAGCATCCAAGAGACTGTTAAAAAATCAGCTGGACGGTATTGAAAAATGTATCGGTCTGGGTATGCTCGTGAAGGTGAACATCGTTCTCATTCCGGGGATCAACGATGATCATATACCCGACCTTGTGAAGAAGGTCAAAGAACTCGGTGCGTACATCGTGAACATCCTTCCCCTTATACCTGTGGAAGGTACGAAATTCTCGGACCTGCGTGCTCCGACGCCGGAAGAAAGGAGAAAATTGACGAACCTTTGCTCAAACGACGTTAAAATGATGAGGCACTGCAGACAATGCCGCGCGGACGCCATCGGCCTTCTGGGTAATGACAGATCGAATGAATTCATCCGGATCGGTAAGTGCGGATCCGGATGCGGTCCGCTGAATGTCATGAGAGACGGCGTTGTTACCGATAACATACGGATAGCAATAGCATCGGATGACGGAATCAGAGTGAACGGAGGCTTCGGGAACACGCCGGCATTCAGAATGTTCACCGTGAACGGAAAAATCATGAAAGAAGATGGAATCATAACAATAGAATCGAAAGGAGGAGGCGTTTACGGCGATGCGCACACTGAGAACATCCGTAATCGCATTATCTCTTTGAAGGACGCGGATATGATCATTGTAAAGGAGATAGGTCCGAGACCGATGCATGAACTGAAGGCTGCAGGTAAATTCGTTCACGTAACATCTGAAAATACCGATATAGCGATACAGGACGTTTTGAAAGCTGCTAAGCGTCATAAAGAGTGAAAAAATTCAAATAATACGTGTGATTTTTACATGAATATTAGTACAAAATTCACACTAAACTACAGGAAGCGATTTTATGTATCGAAAGATGGACGAATATCTGATAGCATGGAAGAACGATCCGTACCGAAAACCGCTCATTCTGCAGGGTGCACGCCAGGTCGGTAAGACCTACTCCGCCCTGGCATTCGGCAGGGAACATTACGAGAGTGTGGCGTACTTCAACTTTGAGACCACGCCCGGTCTTAACAAAACCTTCGATGAAGACATCTCTCCGGATCGCCTGATCCCTATCCTTTCCCGCATTTCGGGAAAGAGCATAATGAAGGAAAGGACGCTGATGATATTCGATGAGATACAGCTTTGCGAGCGAGCTCTGACATCTTTGAAATACTTCTGTGAATCCGCGCCCGAATATCACATCATCGCAGCCGGAAGCCTGTTGGGAGTGGCCGTCAATCGCGAGGAATTCTCATTTCCGGTGGGCAAGGTGGACATGGTTACAATGCATCCCATGGATATGGAGGAATTTCTGCTTGCATCCGATGAGAAGGATCTGGTAACACGGATCCGTCAATGCTTCGGTACCGATACGCCGATGCCGGCGGCTTTGCATGATATCGCACTTGCTTACTATCGCCAATACCTGGTTGTCGGAGGTATGCCCGAATGCGTGGAAAAATATGTGGCAACGAAGGATCTCGTCCTCACGCGGCATATTCAGACGATGATACTGGAAAGTTATCTGAATGATATGAGCAAATACAACAAAGAGAATGAGATCAAAAAGACGCGTTACTGTTATAACAGTGTCACAGTCCAGCTTTCAAAGAAGAATACGCGTTTCCAATACAAGCTGATAAAAAAAGGAGCGCGTGCGGCGGAGTTCGAGAACGCGATAGAATGGCTGGCGCTTTCCGGTATTGTTGCCCGCATATACCGCGCAGAGCGGCCAGTGAAACCTTTGGATGATAACAAAGACATCGATGCTTTCAAGATATACTTCTCTGACATCGGTTTGCTCTGTGCGAAGAAGGACATCGTTCCGGAGGATATATTGTATCGATCTGCCGACCTTGATGATTTCAAAGGCGGCATGACAGAGAACTACGTCTGCATACAGCTTGCCATCAACGGATATACTTCTTACTATTGGATGAGCGACAGAGGCGCGGAAGTGGACTTCGTGATACAGCGCAGCGGCAGAATAATACCGATAGAGGTGAAATCGGCAGACAATGTCAAGGCGAAGAGCCTTTCAACGTATATTGACACGTACGGACCGGAATACGCGATAAAGCTTTCCACGAAGAACTTCGGTTCGGACGGTAACAGAAAGACAGTTCCTCTGTATGCGGCGTTCTGCATTTGAAACAGTTGGGCTGTGCAATGATTCGGTTATATATTCTAGGATTGTATGACTCGCACCAATGAATGCGAAAGAACTCAGGAACGCGTACGTGAATTTCTTCAAGGAGAGAGGGCACGCTTACATTCAGTCATCGTCACTTATACCGGAGAACGATCCGACGGTATTATTCACAACGGCCGGCATGCACCCTCTGGTTCCGTATCTTCTCGGAGAGAAACACCCTGCCGGAAAGAGATTGGTCAATTACCAGAAGTGTCTGAGGACCGGAGATATCGATGAGGTCGGCGATGCAACCCATTTAACATTCTTCGAGATGCTGGGCAACTGGTCGCTGGGTGATTATTTTAAAGAGGGCTCAATACAGATGAGTTACGATCTTCTGACTGAAGTTTTGAAGATCGATATCAACAGTCTTGCCGTTACCGCATTCGAAGGCAATGAGAACGCTCCGAAGGATATGGAAACGTATCACATATGGAAGAACCTGGGATTCAGGGACGATCAGATATTCTTCTACGGCATGAAAGACAACTGGTGGGGCCCCGCCGGACAGACCGGTCCGTGCGGCCCCGATACTGAAATATTCTACGACAACGGACAGCCGAAATGTTCAGCCGGCTGCGGACCGTCGTGCAGATGCGGGAAATACGTTGAGATATGGAACAACGTGTTCATGGAATACAACAAGAACGCGGACGGTTCCTACGTTCCGCTGAGCCAGAAGAACGTGGACACCGGAATGGGGCTAGAGCGTGTGCTGGCTATGATGAACGGCGTCGGAAGTCCGTATGATACTGAACTCTTCATTCCCGTTATCGAAGAGATTGAACGGCTGTCGGGAAAAAGATATGCCGATCATCTGAAAGAATTCAGGATAATAGCGGATCATGTACGCGCAGCAACGTTCATACTCGGTGATGACATGGGTGTTGCACCATCGAAAATGGATCAGGGATATGTTCTCAGACGGCTGATAAGAAGGTCTTCCAGATACATGAGGAAGATCGGGATCGAAGGGTGCCGGATGGTCAGCGTCTCCAAGATAATAGTTGATAATTATTCAGACGTCTATCCGGAACTCGAAAGGAACAAGGAGTTCATATTCACAAACATAACTGCAGAAGAGGAAAAGTTCAACAAAACGTTGGACCGCGGCCTGAGGATCGCGGACAGGATGTTCGAAGAGCTCGGCAATGAGAAAGTACTGAGCGGCGAGCTGGCATTCAGGTTATACGACACCTTCGGCTTTCCCATTGAATTGACGGAAGAGCTGGCAAATGAGCGAGATGTGTCCGTTGATATCAAAGGTTTTGAGGTTCGCTTCAAAGAACATCAGGATATATCGAGAGCCGGCGCCGAGCAGAAATTCAAAGGAGGGCTTGCCGACTGCAGTGACGAGACAACGAAGCTGCATACCGCGACGCATTTACTGAACGCTGCATTGAGACAGGTTCTCGGCACGAACATAATGCAAAAGGGAAGCAACATAACTCCCGAAAGACTGAGGTTCGATTTCAACTTCGACAGGAAGATGACTCCCGAAGAGATACGGCAGGTATCGGACACCGTCAATGATGCTATCAAAGCGGGCATTGATATCGTATGTGAAGAGATCCCGTATGAAGAGGCGAAGAGATGCGGTGCCATAGGCGCATTTGACGGAAAGTATGAGGACATCGTAAAAGTTTACACGATCGGTGACGTTTCGAAAGAACTGTGCGGCGGGCCGCATGTAGGCAACACAAACGAACTGATCGGATTCAAGATACAGAAGGAAGAGAGTTCCGCAGCAGGCGTAAGAAGGATAAAGGCGGTTGTGGGGCAGTTTTGAGATTGCTCGATGAACTCAAACAGTTTAATACAAACCAGAATAGTGAGATGACAATACAAACCATGTGCACCGAGTGCACGGTCCCGAGGGACAATTTGGGCTTAGCCTTTATTTGAACTCGTATTGTCATATATGTAATAGAAACCATAGTATTTATGTCATTACACTGCTATTGAGGAAGTATGGAGAAATATGGGAGTTACTATTTAGGATTAGATGTTGGAACAAACTCAGTAGGATGGGCTGTTACCGATGAAAATTATAACATATTACAATTCAGAAAAAGGGCTATGTGGGGCATACATCTATTTGATGAGGGAAAAACCGCAAAGAAAAGGCGACTTCACAGAACAGCAAGACGGAGGCTTGAGCGAAGAAGGAAGAGAATAAAACTCCTAAGAGAGCTTTTTGATTCCGAGATATCAAAGGTTGACATGGGATTCTACGCCAGGTTGGATGAGAGTTGGAAGCATCTAAAAGACAGAAACACAAAACATAAAAGCACATTGTTTAACGATCCTAACAAAGATAAAGACTTCCATAAGAAATATCCTACGATATATCATCTAAGATCGTATCTCATGAGCGCAAAAGAACCGGATATTCGTTTGGTATATCTTGCAGCTCATCATATCATAAAATACCGAGGACATTTCCTTTTCAAGGGACTGTCCGATGAGGATATCCCGGAATTCGGTAAACTTTTCAAGGAACTTCTGGAGGTTGCGAACGAAGAGTGTGATTTTGGGTTAAGTGCCGATAACATTTGCGGAAAACTCAAAGAAATACTCCTGGATGCAAACCTGGGCATCAGAGAAAGAGGGAAGGAGATGCAGGAGCTTCTCGGCGCCGAAGAACGCGGAGAAAAAGAACTCTTGACTCTTATTGCAGGCGGAAAGGCGGACATGGACAAACTTTTCGGTGATAAAATCGATCTCAAGTTCTCCTTCGGCGACTCCGACTATGAAGATTCATTCGATGGATATGCTAATGCCTTGGGTCCGGATCGGGCATATATAGTAGAGTTGTGCAAGTCCGTGTACGATTGGTCTGTTTTGAAAAAGATTCTAAAAAAACATGATACGATATCAGAGGTAAAGGTCGAAGATTATTATAAACATAAAAAGGACCTCGAGGTGCTGAAACAGGCCGTGAAAGAATATGTTCCAGGGAAATATGATGAAATATTTAAGTCTGAAAAGACCGAAAATAATTACTGCACATATGTCAAAGAATATGGGAATCGCATTCCCGAGAAAAAGTCCTGCACGCAGGAGGATTTTTGCAAGTATATAATAAAGGAAGTTTTGAATAACATTCCGAAGGATGCCATCTCTGGTAATCCATCACTTGAAGGCATGCAAGAGCGTCTGAATAATTCAACGTTCCTACCGAAGCAGACCATCAAAAGCAACAGCGTCATCCCTTATACGCTGCACAGGAAAGAACTGAAAAAGATATTGGACAACGCATCTAAGTACTATCCGTTCCTTTCTGATGTAGATGGGAACGGACTGTCTGTAAGAGACAAAATATTGATGATCAATGAGTTCAAAATTCCTTATTATGTGGGTCCCTTGAATGAACAGGCTAAAGCGCAGTGGGCAGTTCGTAAAAGCGAGGGTGAAATAACTCCATGGGACTTTGAAAACATAGTGGATCTTGACGGTAGTGCCGTCAAATTCATAGATCGATTAACCAGCACTTGCAGATATATAAGAGGCGAGAAAGTACTGCCTAAGAATTCATTGATTTATTCAAGATTTGAATTGCTTAACGAACTCAACAACGTTAAAATAAACAAATCAAAGATTGATCCGGAGCTCAAGAGAAAGATTGAAAAAGATTTGTTTGAAAATGTCGACTCCGTTAAAAAAGTAAAATTGGAGGATATACGAAAACACCTCAAAAAAGAAGGATTGATAACGGATGAATGTGAAATAACCGGAATAGATGATAGTATAAAATCGAACCTGAGGTCGTTCGTCCAGATGAAGAAGATAATCGGAGACAAAGTATCTGATCGTGAGATGGTAGAGAATATAATACAGACGGTGACCACTTTAGGTAATGAGCGTTCCAGAGCGTACAAGATACTGAAAGATGATCACGGCGACAAACTTACCGATGCCGAGTTGAAAAGTCTGTCAGAACTTCGATTCAAGGGCTGGGGAAGATTATCTAAGAAGCTTCTGATCGGTTTGTATCATCATGAGAATACTGGTCTCTCCGGTAACATAATGACTTATTTGGAGCAAACACAAGACAATTTCATGCAAATTCTGAACAAATACAGTTTTGCGAAATGACCAATAGTTGAAAAGTGCGACATTCAGTACCTTTGAGTACCAACCAAAAGGAGGCGAATGTCGCATGAGATATATTGGACTGGACGTACATAAAGAAAATACAACGGCCTGCGTA
>WQZU01000048.1 GCA_009780575.1 Candidatus Methanomicula labiotermitis | reverse complement strand
GTCATAATGCGGACACCATGTACCGCCTGAGGAAATTGAGATATTCCTGCCCCATGACGGTGAGACGGGATGCGGAGATTGTTCAGCGTAAGCTATTTACGGACATGGTTCAAATACAGGATAGTCGCACTTTTCAACAGAGGAAACTCACAAAAGGCTTTCCATAGAATAACTGAGGTCGATAGTGAGACCGATAGCGGAGGAGTACGGAGTTGACAAGGTGTATCTGTTCGGATCCGCCGCAAGAGGAGACGATAAAGAGAACAGTGATTACGACTTTCGCATAGAACGCGGAAAGATACGTGATCTGTTCACGCTGGCTGGATTTTTCGGTGACTTGAAAGATGCGATCGGACACGAAATAGACCTTGTGACAACAAAATCGCTTCCGCCCGAATTCTTGAACGATGTGATGAGGGACAGAATGATCTTGTATGAATAAGCCGGTCTTATCGGGCACATACATTCCGTAATGAAAGCGCATGAACTTGATTTATGAACTGCAAGAACAATTAAATACGGACATAAGTTCGCGCTCATCATGAGAGCGTCCGGCAGATCAATGGGTGTCGAATATGCAATACGCGAGATAATCGTCCCGGCGGACGAGCTGGAAGCGCAGGGAAAAAAACTTATCAAACTCAATATCGGCGATCCGAACAAATGGGATTTCGAAACACCCGAATATTTTAAGGCGGCCTTACGTGAAGCGGTCGACATGGTGGACAACGGTTACGGGGATTCACAAGGAAGCCTTGAGCTGAGACAGGCCATCGTGGACCGTGAATACGAGAAGCACGGCGTCAGGATATCCGCGGGCGACGTATTCGTCACAAGCGGCGTAAGCGAAGCCGCGAACGTGCTCATGGGAACATTCCTTGAACCGAAGGACGAGATACTCGTTCCCGGGCCGGGATATCCGTCCTACACTCAGTACATCAGATATTTCGGCGGGATCCCGGTTCCTTACAGGCAGATGGAAGAAGAGAATTGGCAGCCGGACATCGATATGATCAGGAAACGCATAACAAAAAGAACGAAATGCATCATAATAGTGAACCCGAACAATCCGACCGGCGCCGTATATCCTGAAAGATCGATACGAGAGATAGGGAACATCGCCGCGGAGCACGGAATACCGCTGATATCCGATGAAGTGTATGATAAGATAACATTCGGAGGAGAGTTCTTTTCCGCTTCCCGTTTACCGTCCGATATATCACGGATAATACTGAACGGATTCTCTAAGGTCAATCTTATGCCGGGATGGAGGGTAGGCTACGGTTACTATCAAGATGAACACGGTATGCTTGACGAGATATTCGAGGGCATGATGCGTCAGCTGAGGTTGCGCATATGCTCGAACGTTCCATGTCAATGGGCTGCGAAGGCGTCGCTTCAGGGCCCTCAGGATTACATCGTGGAGATGAACCGGAAGCTGAAAGAGAGAGCAACGTTCACATACAAACGCCTCAATGAGATCCCCGGAATATCGGTAGAGGAAGCAAAGGGGGCCATGTTCATGCTTCCCCGTATAGATCTGACGCACTGGAAAAGCGACCTTGACTTCGTCCTGGACCTTCTGAGAACGGAAGGCGTCGTGACAGTTAACGGATCCGGATTCTGCGGCGAGTTCGGTCAGTCGCATTTCAGAACCATAACGCTGCCTCCGCTGCCCGTGCTGGAAGAGGCGTACGACAAACTGGAAAGATTCATGTTGAAAAGAAGATCGGAGTAAGAGGTTTTGCGAAACGCATCACTTTCCGAGACGTTTCAGCATCTTGACGGCGGCGTCAACCGCTTCCCTTCCTTTCTCTATCCTGTCAACGGCCTGAAGCCTTGACATTCCCGGCCCCGTTATGCCGAGTGCGACCGGTTTGTTGAATTCGAGGGACAGATCGGCGATCTTTCTGGACGCGTGCGATATGACGATCTCATCGTGTTCAGTCTCTCCCTCTATGACCGCGCCCAGGGTTATCACCGCATCGATCTCCTTTTCCTCAAGTAACTTCTTGACCGCCAAAGGTATGTCGAAGACTCCCGGCACCATTATTGTTCTCACTATCTCCACTTCAAGGAATTCAGCTTCAGATCTTGCGCGCTCCATCATCATGGACGTTATATCGAAGTTGAATTCCGCCGCCACCATTCCGAGTTTATATTTTTTCATTCAATACCACCTTATTCAATTATACCGGACCGGCATCATCGAATCCCTGTCTCAGTCCTTTGCCTGCGTTCTTTGTAAGTCTTTCCGGATGGAAAAGTAGGTTGTATACGTTCAGCGCATGTTCCCTTGCCCTTCTGTCGGCAAGGAATGACAATGTCTTCTCATCATCCGCCTCATCCTCATGAACGAACACTTCGATTATGTGCGTGTTTGTCATCAGCTGCGCTTTGATAAGCCCTTGTGAAGCTTCGTGCGCGCACGTCCTGTCCTTTTCCGCGGGGCCGGGCATCCCGAGTGCGATAACGATGTCGCATCCCTGTTCCTCTATCAGTTTTTTACATGCGACCGGAAGATCCTTCATACCGGGCACCGTATATCTTATCGTTTTGAAACCGGTACCGCTTTTTTTCAGTTCGTCCAGAACGGATGCGCCCATGTCACATCTCGCAAACGTGGTGTCCGCAATACCTATTGTTTTCACTGATAATCCGCTCCGAATTTTTTGAGTATCCTTTCTATTATGTATTTTGTGCCCAACAGGTCATCACTGCATTCGATCGCCGCTCTCCTCACTTCAGCGCTGAAACCTCTCATCCTGAGTTCGTCTTCAAGCTCATCTTCGTTGAAATCCTGATCGAAGCCGAGAACTATTATGTCCGGCTTTATTTTACCGATGGTCTCGAACATGTCCCCGTCGTTGCCTATGACCGTCATGTCAACGGGCTTGAGCGAAGATATTATGCGTTCCCTCATCACCTCGGACGTTATCGGTTCATGTTTCCTTCTGCGTACGGTCCTGTCGCAGGCGATGACGACAACCAGTTCATCGCCCATCGCCTTCGCCTGTTCAAGATATGATATGTGACCCGCATGTATCAGATCGAAGACGCCGGACGCCATGACGCGCACCATGCGATCACCGTTTCTCCCACGCTTCCACTATGTCGTTGCCTTCGATGAATATGAGGCCGTTTCTTTTTGCGTATGCCTTCACTTCCTCTTTCGTCATCGCATCACCGTCTTCGCCTAGCATCTCGCATATCGTTGCCGACGGATTGACGCCTGCCAGTATCATAAGCGCTGTTGTAAGCTCCGTGTGTCCTTTCCTGTTGCCGAGCAGCTTTTCGCTGGCGTTCAGAAGATGAACGTGGCCCGGAGCTCTGAAATCCCTTCCGAGCGTCTTGATCTTCTCATCGTTGGACATATCGGAGAATATGACCTTCGCATATTCTAAGATTGTCAATGCGCGGTCCTTGTCCGTTATCCCGGTATACGTTTTCCGAAGGTTTATCGTCAGACCGAATGAAGAACGTGTGTCATCGTACGGGATGTCATTGGGCATCATGGCCCTCAGAAGAGGATATTTTCCGGAATCGTCGAGAAACACCTCGGACATGAAAGGAAGCCCCAGTTCCTTGGCGACTCCGAAGGGAGTTGTCGTGCATATAAGGCCTCCGGCATCCTTTCTCATGGTCCTTATTGTCTCATGGGTCACGAACTGCGATGCGATCGCCATATCCGTTTCCCGTTCTCTATCATCAAAATCATACACGAGAACGATCTTCCCGTTCCGAATGTGTTCGATGGCGTCCTTTAAGCACATGTCTGTATCGCCGCAACGGATATGGCAGTGTATTGAAAAACGTTTCTCTAATTACCACTTTTTTTGTATGACAGATCTTCCATCGTAAATAACATGAAACGGGACCGCTGATCCTGTCCGGATCATGTGTTGAAAAGAGACTTCGCGCTTTTTAACAAAATTGTTTATATAGCTACGCGGGAATCGTACGAAAGGACATGGTATTCTCAGAACCGCACATGAGCGAAAAGATCTTTACGGATCCGGCGGAAATGCCGGAACAGATAGGTGCGGCTCTGAAGTTCTCAATGAATAATGTTCCCAAAAGGCCGAAAGTTTGCATATGCGGCGCGGGAACATCTGCGATGGCCGGCGAAGTGATCTCGGATCTTGCGGACGCGTCGTCCGGTGTCCCGGTGCCCGTGGTGCGCAGCACCGAACTCCCGAAATGGGTTGATGTCGATACCGCAGTGATCGTTATAAGCTATTCCGGCAACACGCCCGAGACGCTTGCATTGTACGAACAGGCGGTATCACGCGGCTGTGACATCGTCTGTATAACATCCGGCGGTGAACTGATCAAACGCGCCGCCGCAAAAAATTACCATACGGTGAATATCCCTTCGGGCATTCCGGCCGGCGACGCATTGGGCTATATGATCGGATGCGCCGCTTCCGTCCTTGAGGAAATGGGAATATGCGGCAGCAGGACCGAATTGAGTTCGATACTGCCGTCCCTCACGGAATTCAGGAACGGTCTGAAAAGGAACGGAAACGAAGCGTCAGACATCGCGCTGGCAATGCGCGGAAGGATACCTGCCGTCTACAGTCTGATAAATTTCAGATCGGCCGCAATGAGATGGAAGATGCGGATCGGCGAGAACGCAGGAATAACGGCATTCTGCGGCACAATACCGGAGTACAGCCACAATGAGATCGTCGGCTGGACTGGAGATCCGCTGTCAAAGGAATTCATACCGATGATATTATGCGACGACGGTTCCTCAGGCGTCATAGACTGCATAAAGGAAGCGCTTTCCGGCGTTCTCCGCAACAGCGGAATAGAACCGTATGAATTCAGGATCAGCGGAAAAAATGATCTGGAGAAGAATCTTAAGCTTATCATCCTGGGCGACTTTGTGTCCGCATATCTGGCCAATGTTACATGAATACAACGGTGATGCCGCCGGCCGCGGGCATGTTTGATCGGTGCTGCGGAAGCAAATAATTATTTTAATCACGTGGAATTACAGTGAACCAGAGTGAATAACATGAAAGAGGACGCACGTTGGATCAGAGAGAAGGTCATGGCCCACAATAAATGGTTTGAAGAATCCATACCTATGATTGCTTCGGAGAACCTGATGAGCCCGCTGGCGAAGGAGATGCTGATATCGGATTTCGCGGACAGATATGCGGAAGGACTGCCGGGAAAGAGGTTTTACATGGGCAACATCTACGTTGACCAGGTGGAGTCAAAGGCTTCAGAAATGGCGAAGGAGCTTTTTGAATGTTCATTCTCAGACATCAGACCGATATCGGGAACGGTCGCTAACATGGCGGTCCTGTTCGCTTTCGCAAAACCCGGTGATATAATAACGACGTGTGCATTAGCGCAAGGCGCGCACATATCAACGGCAGAGTTCGGCGCCTTCGGGCAGAGAGGCGTCAAATCGGTCAATTACCCGTTCAATGCGGACAGTATGAACATTGACATCGACGGCACTATAAAACTTCTGAAGGAAGTGAGACCGAAGGTTGCGCAGTTCGGTCTATCCGTGTTCCTGTTCCCGACGCCTCTGAAAGAACTTAACGACACTTTCAACGAAATAGGTTGTACCGTCTGGTACGATGCGGCCCACGTCCTCGGCCTCATCGCAGGGAAACAGTTCCAGGACCCGCTGAAAGAGGGAGTGAACATACTCTCGGCAAGTACGCACAAGACATTCCCCGGCCCGAACCACGGTCTTCTTCTCGGTCAGAATCTGACCGAGGATCAGGAGAAGGCGCTACAGCGCGCGGTGTTCCCCGGTGTCACCAGCAGCCATCATCTGCATGCGATGGCGGCGTTCGCCGTAACGCTGGCGGAAATGAAGGTCTTCGCAAAGGATTACGCGGCGCAGACATGCAGGAACGCAAGGGCGCTTGGCGAAGCGATGTACGAACTGGGAATGGATGTGCTCTGCCCTGACCTCGGATTCACGAGATCGCACGCGATCGCCGTTGACGTAACAAAGCACGGAGGAGGAAAGGAAGTGAGCAAAGACCTCGAGGATGCGAACATCATCTGCAACAAGAACATGCTGCCGCATGACACGAGCGCCGTCAATCCTTCCGGGATAAGGTTAGGCGTCCAGGAACTGACGCGCGTAGGAATGAAGGAGAGCGAGATGAAAGAGGTTGCCGGCCTTATATACAGAGTTGCGAAGAAGGAGGATCCTCAGAAAGTGAAGGAGGATGTGAAAGCACTGAAGAAGAACTTCACGAAGATCCAATGGTGCTTCAACGCCGGCGAAGAAGCGTACGGATACCATAAACTCGTTCCGTGACCGCCGGTCACGCTGTTTTCTTTTTTTTATGGCCGGGATTCCATCTTTTGCAGCCAATGCAATACGTTACCGCGGCCGAAGATCTCAGATGTCATATCTGTCTCTTTTCGGCTTTGCCTCCTTTATCTCCATAACGCTGCCGGTGTTGTTGTCTCTCGACAGGAAGGCCATCAGACATGCGCCCGCAACCGCGAAGAACATGATGCCCCAGAGCGTACTGAAATCGGAGAGGGACATCATATCCGACAATACGAAACCGGAGAGGGTTGTGAAGACCGCTCCTCCGGAGAATATCATCACGTTGACCATTGCTATCACCGTTCCTGATATCGATACGGGGAACCAATCCTTGGCCTGCGCGAACGCCAGCACCATGAAACCGCTGAACAGGCCGAACATGAAGTTTATGCCCATCCAGAACCAGAACATGTTGATCTCGCCCGCCATTAACCATATGATGCCCCATATCACCAGATATCCCAGGTTCGCCGTCAGCATGACGGTCCGTTTGGATCCGACCATGTTCGCAACGGTGCCTGCCAACGCGGCGCTTATTATCTTGCCGACGCCGATTATCGATATCAGCAACGCTGCGCTCGCGAAAGCGTAGATCTCCTCAAAATAGGTTTTGACCCAAAGCCCCTGATACACCATTATCGTTCCGTATATCAGGAGATACGCGGTCGCTGGCATCCAAAAGGCGCGGCCGCTCTTGGCGGTTGTGATCAGTCCGCTTTTTAGCGGCACTTTTTCATACGTCTCGTGATCCTGACGGTCCTCCGGATATATGTCAAGGATCTCCCTTTCGCCTATCTCGCTGGGGCGGTTACGCACCACTAAAAGACAAAGAAGCGCGAGTATCAGCGTTATGACGCCGAGCGCGAAGAACGTGTCTCTCCATCCGAACGATCCGATGATCCACGCGATGGGAGCGCCGGCGGCTATCGCTCCAACGTTGCCGACCGCGATTATACTGCCGTTGAGCGTTGCGAAATCCTTTTTCCTGAACCAGACTGCAAGTATTTTCGTTAAAGGTATGTAAACAACGGCCATACCGCATGCTATCAGTATCTTTCCGATGATTATCGCAGCGAAAGAATGACCGAACGATGTGAGGAACGTTCCGAGCGCCGCAAGCAGAAGGAATGCGAACGTTATCTTCCTGGGACCGATACGATCGGTCATAAGGCCGCTCGGGATCTGCATAACGAGGTACGCGTAAAGATAAACGGATGCGAGGAGCGCCATTGACGTCGTAACGTCAAAGACGCCGATGTCCTCGACTATGGGCCTTGCGACACTGGCATCGATGACCCTGTGCAGGTACACCAAAAAATAAGCGGCAAGCAATACACCGAATATCCACCACCTGTATCTCAGCGTTCTATCCATGATCACGCACTCAATTCAGGATAGGGTCACGCTATTTTTATTATATTAATGATTGGTATTTTACAGATCCGTGGTTTATTGAAAATATTTGGCTCTTTGAGAATTTGAGTGGAAGAGGCCATTCGATTTATCATTCTGATGCGATATCAGGTCGATGTTGGAGAACAGGGACATAGGAAGGCTGCTGAGACTGAAGGTCCCGTGGAAGG
>WQZU01000047.1 GCA_009780575.1 Candidatus Methanomicula labiotermitis | reverse complement strand
CTTCGCACCCCCTCGTTACCGAGGACGCACGTCATGATAGGGTCAAGACCGAACAGATGGTCTGGCTATTCCGCATGTTCGCGTTTTCGCAATCTTCCTCCCGACTTCACGTCGCACCATATAAAACGACACCTTCCTTAATGATCCTGTTCAGGAATTCGGAATTGACCGATTTCGTTGTCACCATGTCTATTTCAGATCCGACAGCATCATGGAGATCTTTGAAGAACTCGGACAGTATCAGTATGCAGTCTATTTTACCGCGCTCTACGCAGAAATCATAATCGCTGTCCTCGTTGTCGTCTCCTCTGGCAACCGATCCGAAAAGATACACCTTTCCGACGCCGTATTCGTCTGCGATCGGTGCAACCAATGCTTTCAGTTCTTCGATCGAGAGCCTTTTATTGGTTTTCGAAGACATATGACGGTGATCGGTCGCATATCGTTTAAATTTGTCTGTATCTTCGGAATAGTGTTCCTATAATTCAATGACGCCTTTCGTATTCAGGTCGGTATTATATGATTTGATGTCGGCGAGTCTATTTTCAGTTGATTACAATTCGTAATCGATTCATTGCCTTCTTTCTTCAAATGGACCTCGTCCAGTATACGCGCGATCTTTAGATTCAGCAAGCGTGGCATCAGCATCAACAGCAGTATGACCTGTTTTGCCCGTATAAATTGTCTTTTCACGGATCATAGATCTCCGCAAGAGTTATGAGCCGCAACGAATCGTCCTGTTCTGCTTCGCTGATAACGCCGGAAGTGAAGCCGGACCTTGAGAACAGATAATAGTATTTTTTTTCAAATCCGCGGAAAAGTGACGCTTTTCGTTTCAGTTCATTCAATACGGAAAGATCTGTGCGTTCAGACCGCCATTTGCACTCACCGAATATCGCATTCTTGCCGCTGAACGCGATGATGTCCACCTCTTCCTGTTTCTTCGTCTCCGGATTGCCGCCCCACCATCCTCCGATCTCTTTGATACGGAACGGAAGGTCTGCGTAATAGATCATATATTGCCTGCATATCTCTTCGAACAATATCCCCATATAGTGATCGATCTGCGGCTCCACTTCATATTTGTAAACAGATTCAGCGTTTCCTGCCACGATCTGCGACATGTTGTCCGGAATGAAGTTGTACCAAAAATTGAAAAGATTGTCCTTGAGATAATACAATGTCTTGTTCTTAGCGGTCTCGTATACCGGCACCTTTTTTCCGGCGATGTCCAGTGATACGAGGACGGACAGATACTTTGAACAGACCGCATATTCCAGAGATGTTCTGTTGGCAATGTCGTTAAGGCGTGACGCACCGCCTGCCATTGCGGCGATTATCGCATTGTAAGTTGCGGGTTCGCGCAGTTCCTGTTTCAGCAGGTTGGCAGGTTCTTCGAACAGATAACCTGTCCTTTCCAAGACGTTTTGAATGACCGCGTTACCGACGTCGTTGTCATTTTTGACTGCAAGTTTGTTGATGTAGTGCGGAATGCCGCCCGTTATGCCGTAAATGATCGCATTGGTATCCGGCGACAGATACGGATGCGCCTCCGCCGCCTTAAGGTAATTCAGCGGTTCGATCCTGAATTGTGCTGTGCGTCTCCCGTATAACGGGCTGTTGTGACCCAGTACCTGATTTTCCATGAACGACATGGACGATCCGCAGAGTATCACAAAAATATCCGTTTTTGAGAGCTTATGGTCGATCGCATGCTGAAGCACACTTGACACAGAACTGTCGGATGCCGCAAGATAGGGAAACTCATCTATTACGAACACCAGCCGTTCTTTCTTAGCGGTTTCCGCTATCATTGTGAATGCGTCATCGAAACTCGCATATTCCGAATTAACGGAACTGTCGGGATAAATGGATCTGTTTATCGTTCTCGAAAATACTTTCAGATTTTTTTCAGCAGTTGACTCCAGTGCGGGAAAGAATAGTGTCTTTTTATCTTTGCAGAATTCACCTATCAGCGTTGTTTTTCCTACGCGGCGGCGTCCGTATACGACAATGAGATGATGATCATTCGAATCGTAAAGCAAATTCATCTTTTTCAGTTCCTGCTCTCGTCCGTAGAACATTGTGTGAACCTCTACTTACGATATATTATCTTACGAGTATATGTATTTGTCTCATTGTATGAACTCTGAAGCAAAGCGATGAATTTGCAAGAACTTCCGTGAATGTTGAAAATTTGGATTTCATACCTGGGATTCATAAACTGTCTTCCCCGTTCTCACAATATCCTTTAGAAGTATCGGTCATCGTCATTGTATACCTGATCTATCGGGCCCTGATCGAACATATGCACTTGCAGCGGTAACATGAATTTAAGGATACTGTCTTTCCGGTTTTCATGATCTGCGGGAGCGACGAATAAATATCGCCTCGATGACAAACACCATTGTTTTAATACGCATGCGCACATGGACGTGCATGGTCAGAATAGGGATCATCGGAGGCTCCGGGATATACAACCCGGACACGTTTGAAACTATTAGGAAGACATATCCGGACACTGAATACGGAAAACCGTCCGATGAGATCCTTATAGGAAAGATCGCCGGAACCGAGGTGGCGTTCATACCGAGGCACGGAAAGGATCACCGTTATCCTCCTTCGTCGGTGCCGTACAGAGCGAACGTAAAGGCGCTGAAGGACCTGGGCGTTGAGATGATCATATCTCCGTGCGCCGTCGGTTCCCTGAAAGAGGAATACAGACCCGGAGACCTTGTGATCGTGGATCAGTTCATAGACTTCACGAAGAAAAGGGATTACACGTTCTTCGGTGACAGAACGGTCCATGTAAGCATAGCGGACCCTTTCTGCAGCGATCTGTCGAAGATATTCTCAAATGCGGCCAAGGAGATGAATATAAGATATCACAGGAGCGGAACATACGTATGCATAGAAGGCCCCAGATTTTCAACGAAGGCCGAAAGCAACATGTTCAGGAACTTTGCGGACATAATCGGTATGACGATGGTTCCGGAATGTCAGCTTGCCAGGGAGGCGGGTATGTGCTATTGCAGTCTTGCAACGGTAACTGATTACGACGTATGGAAGGATGAACCGGTGGATATCCGTATGGTAATGAAAACCATGAAAGAGTGCCTTTCGAAGATAACGAAACTGCTGGAGACGGGTTTGCCGCATATACCGAAGGAAAGAGGATGCGACTGCGCCCGTGCTTCCGAGGATGCCGGCGCTTAACTCAGTTTCGCCTTGTATGCGTCAGCGTTCATCAGACCGTTCAGTTCTTCGGGGTTGCTGAGCTTGATGACAGCGATCCATCCGTTGTCGTACGGAGAAGAATTCATGGTATCCGGAGCGTCCTCGAGCAATGTGTTCGCTTTCACGACCTTTCCTGAAACAGGTGAGTTTATCGGTGCGACCGTCTTGACGCTTTCGAGTGCCGCGAACTCGTCGCCGACCTCAACGTCCGTCCCTTCTTTCGGAACGTCAACGAATATTATGTCGCCGATCTCGCGTTGCGCGTAATTCGTTATTCCGATGATAATGGCTCCGTCTTCAGTTTTTTGTATCCATTCATGCGATTCCGTGTACAGCAGACCGTTCCTTACTTCTTCCATTGCAGCACCTTTTCGGTACAGTATGCGAACAACCTTAAAAATTATTTCATAATACTTGCTGATTCACTGCAACTTCGCTGTAACGTCACTGCAGCCTGCGATCTGTTCATTCATTGTTATTGAAAACGCTGCATAATGCTCAGCGATGAAACAAATGAACTCAATAAAGCAATAAATGAGGTACGCTTACTGAGTGGCAATGCGCATCGTGATCAAAGGCGTCGTTCAGGGGGTCGGATTCAGACCGACCGTTCACAGGATAGCGACATCGCTCGGCCTGAACGGATGCGTGTGGAATGACGGCCCGGATGTTGTAATAGACGTTGATGACGGAAATTCGCTTCTCAGATCACTATATTCGGACCTTCCTCCCCTTTCTTCGGCAGAGAAGGTGATAACAGAAGATTCGGTATACACCGGAGACAATGGATTTTTCATATTGCCGTCAAGATCATACGGAACGGGAGTCGGCATCCCGGCGGATACCACGGTGTGTGAGAAATGCATCATCGATATGAGAAGCGGCAGAAGAGAAAGATATCCGTTCACTACCTGCACGGAATGCGGAGCGCGTTTTACGCTTATGTTTTCGACGCCGTACGACAGAGAGAACACATCGATGTTTGAATACAGGATATGCGAAGAATGTTCCCGTGAATATGATTCATCGAAAGACAGACGGTTTCATCATCAGACCATATGCTGCCGCAGATGCGGACCCGGATATTCTCTTTACGACAATAAGAACAACATGATCGACGGAGACCCGATCGCTGAGTTCGGAAAGATCATTGATTCTCACGGCATCGGGATAATCAAGGGCATCGGAGGAATGCATATATGTTCGCTGATCAGCAATGCAAATAAAGTGAGAGAACAATACGGCCGTCCGCAAAAACCCTTTGCCGTTATGGTTAAGGATATCAATTCCGTGTTCAGATATGCGGAACCGAGTGAACACGAACTATCGGAACTGACGTCACGTTACAGGCCGATCGTTCTGATGAAGAAGAAGAATCATGTTAACGACAATATATCTCCCGGACTTGACAGCATCGGCATATTCCTGCCGTATGCAGGCGTTCATCACATCCTCTTTGATTCAATGAGATCGGATGCCGTCATAATGACCTCTGCCAACATACCCGGCGAACCTATGATCACCGCAAACCGCAAAGTTACGGAAATGAACGCGGACGCATACCTTCTTCACGATCAGAAGATAATGAACCGTGCGGATGACACGGTCCTGCGTATGCACGGTAACGAGAGAAAATTCATCCGCAGATCGAGAGGATTCACGCCTTCACACATCACAACGGAATACAAAGGAAATGTTGTCGCTCTCGGCGCACAGGAGAACATAGCCGCATCCGTGGCGTGCAATAACCGCATCCATCAGACGCAGCACATAGGCGACCATGGCTCGGAAGGCGTTGCGGAATACCTTGAGGATACGGTCAGATCGCTTATGAGAATGCTCGGCTGCACGCCGGACGCTGTTGCGATAGATCTTCATCCCGGATACGGGAACAGAAGGTTTGCTAAGATCCTGTGCGCCGAGACCGGATCGGAACTGATCGAGGTGCAGCATCACTGGGCGCATTGCGCATCCCTTCTTGCTGAAAATAAAAAGGAAGAAGGAGTGATACTTGCGCTTGACGGGACCGGATACGGAAGTGACGGGAACGCCTGGGGAGGAGAGGTCATTCACGCCGATGCGGAAAATTACGAGAGATTGGCGCATCTTCAGTATATACCGCTTTTAGGATCGGAGAAGGCGCTGTACGATCTGCGGCGCCTGAAGTTCGCTGTTGATCATATAAATGGTGTCAATTCAAAATTATTTGACGATGAGACCGCCGGCGTTTTGAATAAAATGATATCAAAAAGTGTAAGAACGTCGTCATTCGGACGTTTGCTTGACACATTGGCCTTCTCGCTCAATGTATGCAGCAGCAGAACATACGACGGAGAACCCGCAATGAAGATGGAATCTTTACTGTCACGCGGAAAAATGATAAAAGGATACGGATCCGAGATCGTAGGTAAGGAGATAATGACCGCACCGCTTTTCACTATGTTCAGCGGAAAGGAAAAAAGGGAGGACGTGGCGTATTCTGTTATCAGATCCGTTGTTGATAAGATGGTCGAAGCGGCGTGCGATGCCGCCGAATCGAACAGCCTGAAGGAAATAGGCGTTACCGGAGGAGTATCGTACAATCTGCCGATATGCAGGATGATCAGGGAAGAGGCTGCAGAAAGGAATATGTCCGTTATCATGCACACGAAGGTACCGAACGGAGACGGCGGAATATCCGTCGGACAGGCGATCGTTGCGCTGAGGAGGCTGAACGGATGAATACTCTGTTTGTGCTCCTGGACGGCGCAGAGGATCATGACATCCCGGAATTCGGCGGGAAAAGGCCGATGGACGTTGCCGAGACGCCTTTCATGGATTCTGTTGCAAGGAACAAAGGATACACCGACGGGCGCGAATATACACACCTGTTCCTGAATGAATTCCTGACCGGCCATCCTCCCGAACTTCCGAGAGCGGCCATTGAGGCGCTGGGCCTCGATATGAAGATGCATAACAGAACTGCTTATCGTTTAAGCCCGGCATACATACGCAACGGAACGATCGAGTGGGCGTATAACATGGAAGAACTGCATGAATCACTGACGTCCCGTGTGCTTGAAAATCTTCATCTGCTCGGTGATCACGATCCGGAGATCGAGTTCTTCCTGAACGGGCGTGCGATACTCACGATGGATTGTGATGACATTCCCGATCTCCCGTCTCCGCCGATGCCTGCTCCGCACAAAGCCGTACCGGGAGCGTTGGGTGATCTCATCCGGAAGGTCACGGATGAGGACGGACTTACCGTATATCCGTGGGGATGCGGGCGATTGGGAAATCAGAGTAAGATACACGATTGCATGAAGGATCTGACCGCAATATCGGACAGCCCGACCGCGCTGGGTATATGTGCTTCGCTCGGCCGGAAATATAAATTCGTAAGGAATTTGGACGACCGGTTTCCGGTTGCGGTGAAAGCTATCGAAAATACGAATGTTCTGCTTCACATGGATGAGGTGGACGAATACAGTCATCAAAGGGATCCGATAAAAAAGGTGAAGGTGCTGGAACACATCGACGGACTTATGGAAAAATATTTTTCGGACGCCGAACGCATAGTCTATTTCATTGACCACGGAACATCATCGATAACCGGAGAACATATTCCGATGACCGTACCGTTCTGGACGTCTTTCGATACATCCGTAACCAAGAATGAAAAGGTTCCTCTGGATTCCGTTCTGCCGCGGATCATGAGTCTGCGCCGCGGATGATATCATCCAAAAAACATATAATGAAACAACCGAAAAACATATAATAAAACAGACGAAAAACATATAATGAAACAGCCGAAAAACATATAATAGCAGAAACGGGATATCGTGTTCATGAAAAGCTCCGAATCATATGAAAAAGATATTCGCAGTCTTTACCGTCCGAGGATCGTAGATCCTGAAATAGAAAAGATGCTGGAGGTGTTCGGTGCCGTTCACATATCGGGATGCAAATGGTGCGGTAAGACATGGACCGGCGTCGCCCACTCAAGATCATCGATATTCATCGGCAAACGTAAGAACCGCGAACTGGCGGATGCCGATCCGGATGTCGCTCTGGAAGGAGAAGAACCGCGTCTTGTGGATGAGTGGCAGGATGTACCTGAACTATGGGATGCGGCCAGACATAATATTGACTTTTCCAACAGAAAGGGTATGTACATATTCACCGGTTTCGTCACTCCTCCCGAAGAGTCTACGAAACACTCGGGAGTCGGGAGATTCATACCTCTGAAGATGCGGCCGATGTCGTTATTCGAATCCGGAGACAGCAACGGTTCCGTTTCGTTGTCAAAACTCTTCCGCGGAGAAAAACTGCCGTCATCCGTTTCCAGAACGGGGTACAAAGAGACCGTGGGCCTCATATGCAGAGGAGGCTGGCCGGCAGGGCTGGATCTCGAAATAGATAAAGCGATGCTCATACCCAGAGGATACGCGGAGATGATCATTAACTATGACTTCTCCCGAACGGACGGAGTCAAACGTAATCCCGCTACCGTAAGGCGCATACTGAGATCTTTGGCAAGGAATAACGCTACGGAAGCGAGAATATCAGTTCTCGCGAACGACGTGAAGGATGCGGACAGGGCCATGTCCGTTGTAACCGCAGGAGAATATCTGGACGCGCTGAAAAAGATATTCGTCATCGAAGAACAGGATGGGTGGGCCCCCGAGATCCGTTCGAAAACCCGTATGCGGACCTCGCCGAAACGTCATTTTGTTGATCCGTCACTTGCAGTAGCGGCGCTCGGCATAAGCTCCGATGCGCTTCTCAGGGATGTTGAGACCGCCGGGTTTTTGTTCGAATCGCTTTGCTACAGAGATCTTTGTACATACTCTGCACCATTCTCAGGGAACGTGTATCACTACCGCGACGACAACGGCCTCGAAGTTGATGCAATAATTGAGACCGCGGACGGAAGATGGGCCGGAGTGGAAATGAAGATCGGATACACCAAAGTTGAAGACGGAGCCAAAAACCTTATCGCACTGAGAGACAAGATAAGAAAAGAGAACGGTGAAAAAGGAAAGAAGGTCCCGGAACCGGAGTTCCTTATGGTGCTTTGCGCCACGGCACCGTCATCCTATGTGCGCAGACAGGATGGCATTCTCGTGGTACCTACGGATTGTCTCGGACCCTGATCTTCCCCTTATGCGAGGATATCTGTCGGGCAGAGTGGAAATCCAATTGATGAGCAAATGTGAAAAGCACAGAGAGAATTAATAAACCCAATCACAATAAAGGAATCATGTCCTCAAAGGTTCACAAAAGACTATCCGTCGAGGAATTGAGATCCATAGTGAAACCTATCGCAGAAGAATACGGTGTTGGCAAAGTATATCTGTTCGGTTCTGTGGCCAGAGGGGACTTCAGTAAAAAAAGTGATTACGACTTCTGCATCGAACTCGGTAAAATAGAAGATCTTTTCGAATATTCAGGATTTTTTCAAGACTTGCGCGATGCAATAGGACATGAGATTGACCTGGTGGACACGGAAGCAATAAATGACGAGTTTCTGGAAACGATAATGAAAGAAGGAGTTGCACTGTATGGTGCGACGTGAAGTCGGGAGGAAGATTGCGAAAACGCGAACATGCGGAATAGCCAGACCATCTGTTCGGTCTTGACCCTATCATGACGTGCGTCCTCGGTAACGAGGGGGTGCGAAGCT
>WQZU01000046.1 GCA_009780575.1 Candidatus Methanomicula labiotermitis | reverse complement strand
TACTCCGGCCAATTTCTCTTATATTGTTTACTGCATTCCATCCCTGCCATCGTCTGGCTCCTGCTTCGTTACAAGCGGCCGGACGATGGTTCTCCAGCTAATTACGATTTATCAAACACAGTTAGTTGAAGAACCGGCGGGAGATCATCGTGCAGTGAACATGATCCGCGGACGAATATTCGTAAAAAAATAGATCGGTACGAGGATACCGTTATGATGAATACGGCTTCGGTTTCGGGGCCGGATGAACATTGTATCCGAACGAAAGTGTGATCTCATATCAATGATAAGGATGGTTGTACCGTCCACACGGCCGGACCCGCTTTGTACGGAATCGAATGTCCATAACGCCGCTGGCAATGAGGGATATGGAACCATTCAACCGCCTCGCAGGTATTTTGGTAACTGTATGTATTAAATATATACAGGACGATTTCAGGAGGGGTATCCAGCATGACAGGCGGAAAGAATCAGCATATATTGCCTCACCCGGACGGAGGATGGCAGGTAAAGGGAGCAGGCAACATGAAAGCGACAAAACGCTTCAAGACGAAAGAGGAAGCCGTGGAGTTCGCAAAAAGCGTATCTAAGAATCAGAAATCCAAGATCGTTCCGCACAAGAAGGACGGAAAGCTGCAGAAGAAAGGGAACGTGTAACTGCGGTGAAGGAATGACGGATGAGGCGATAGCGAGGCTCATGCTCATCCCTTCGGTAAGCCGTAAATGTGCGGAAGGTCTGTATCTTTTGGGCATTCATGATATAAACGATCTTAAAGGAAAGGATCCCGTTGAGATATATTCAAAGCTCCGGGAACGGAAGGATTTCTATGCGGAGCCTTGTATGCAGAACATGATAAAGATAGCCGTCGGCTTTGCCAACAAGGGAATTGATAATGCGGTAAGAATAACGTGACGCGTGCGCATATACGAGAACACGTACGCGGTACTTTACCAAACTATTTAGAAGGGTGACATACTTGCACCCTCTGAGGTCAGCCCGTGTATTGGAACCAAAGTATGGAATGCATGCCGATCGACGAACTCAGGGATCTGCAGTATAAGAGCCTGAAAGGACTTGTCAGCAACTTGTACGGTTCCAATGCGTTCTACCGGAATCGCATGATATCTGAGAACGTGAGTCCGGATGACATAAGATCGCTTTCGGACATATCGAAACTGCCGTTCATGGATAAGAACGATCTGCGCGATAATTATCCGACCGATATGTTCACTTCTCCAAGAAAGGATGTGGTCAGGTATCACGTGTCCTCGGGAACGACAGGAAAGCCAACGCTCGTCGGATATACCAGGAATGACATAGAGTTCTGGACCGAGAGTCTCGCGAGAGCGCTTACGTCCGTTGGTATAGGAGACGGGGATGTCATTCAAGTGTCATACGGATACGGGTTGTTCACCGGAGGTCTCGGATTACATTACGGTGCCGAGAAGGTAGGCGCCACCGTCCTTCCGGCGAGCACCGGGAGCACCGAACGTCAATT
The DNA here is from genome assembly GCA_009780575.1 of Candidatus Methanomicula labiotermitis. Lineage (GTDB taxonomy): Archaea > Thermoplasmatota > Thermoplasmata > Methanomassiliicoccales > Methanomethylophilaceae > Methanomicula > Methanomicula labiotermitis. Next base: position 7,583 of record WQZU01000046.1, on the reverse strand, counting down.
GGAACTCATGATAGATCTTGACGTTACGTCCATAGCCTGCACGCCGTCGTACCTTGTGCACATGGGCGACGTCGCAAAGAAGATGGGCATAGATCTCAGAAAGGACACGAAACTGAGGAAAGCGGTCCTTGGCGCCGAACCTTGGTCGGACAGCATGAGAGGATACATTGAGAAAGAGCTCGGGGTTCAGGCGTACGATATATACGGGACGTCTGAGATATCGGGGCCGATGTTTACCGAATGTACCGAAAAGAATGGTATACATGTATGGGGAGACACGGCGATCATGGAGATCATCGACCCGGAGACATGTGAATCGCTCGGTCCCGGAGAGGAAGGCGAGTTGGTTATGACAGTTTTGAAGAAAGAGGCGATGCCGATGATACGGTACAGGATCAGGGATCTGACGACCGTAATGGACGAAAAATGCAAATGCGGCCGCACTTCGCCGAGAATAAAGAGAATAACCGGCCGTTCCGATGATATGCTCATCATAAGAGGGATAAACGTGTTCCCTTCGCAGGTGGAGCATACGCTCATGCAGATACCGGAACTTTGCGGTCAGTATATGATATACGTTGACCGCGTGGGCGCACTGGATTACATGAACGTTCAGGTTGAGATGAGACCGGAGGCTTTCAGCGATAAGGTCGACGATATGCTGAAGCTCAAGAAACGCATATCGTCGGAACTGAAGAAATATCTGAACATAGCCGTTGAAGCGGAATTGATGTCTCCCGGCTCGCTTCCCAGGTTCGACGGGAAGGCGAAAAGAGTGATAGACAGGAGGGTCTTGTGATGTCTGCGGAACATATGATAAAACAATTGTCGGTCTTCATAAACAATGAGCCGGGACGGTTAGCACACGTCGCTGCCGTCCTTAAAGAGTGCAACGTGAACATAAAAGCATTCAATATAGCGGAGTCAAGCGGATTCGGCGTATTCAGGGCCATTGTTGACGATCCGGGAAAAGCGTTCGCCGAACTCAGTAAAAAGGGACTTGTGGTTAAAGAGACGGATGTCATTGCCGTACCGATGATCAACAGACCGGGCGGACTCCTGGATGTTGCCAAGGCGATAGGTGACGCGAACATAAACATAGAATACGGGTACGCTTACGCGAACGGCGACAAAGCGTCATTCTTCATAAGAGTGGATGACGCCGCCGCAGCGGTCTCCAAATTGAAAGCGGCGGGAGTGAAAGTACTCACGGAGAGCGAGATATAATGGGGAACCTGAACGTCGCCGTCCTCGGCGCCAAAGGATTTGCGGGAGAGATCGGAAAGAAGGGAACGGTTTCGGATGTGACCTTCTTCAATCTGAAGAAAGGTGACGATTCGGTGACGCTGATAGAACCGACGAAATACCCGGATAAGATGTCCTCTTTGTTTTACGCGGTTGCGATGTCGGAGTTTGCTGTGTTTGTCATCGAGAAGATAGATAATCTGCTGGGCGAGACGATACTGATGGCAGATTGTCTCGGGATCGGTAAAGGCCGCATAATATTGCGAAACTACATCCAGGAGGAACAGCTGCGCCCCTTTATCGCGGGAACGTCGATAGAGTCGTACATAATAACAGATGACGACCCGGTGAAAATGAGAGAGGAGCTTCTTGCGCTCGCTTCATCGATAGACGGAACATCCGGCGCCTCATGCGGTTCCGTTCCGGTCGACAGTCATTTCAATGTCAAAGGCGTGGGAACGGTCGTCCTCGGTTCCGTAGCGGACGGAAAAATAAAAAAACATGATAAGCTGCGCGTCCTTCCTCTTGCTGAAACGGTTGTCCTGAAATCCATACAGAAACATGACGCGGACAGCGACGATTGTGTAAAGGGAGATCACGCCGGGTTAGCGTTGCGCGGAATAGATTCGGAACGGCTTGACAGAGGTTTCGTTCTTACGAATGACGATTCCGTGAAAATGACGAAGACTGTTAAAGATCGTGCGAAAATAGTGAAATATTGGCCGTCTCCTCTGAAAGAAGGGATGGTAATGCACATCGGCCACTGGATGCAGATGATCCCATGCCGCGTGAAGAGCATTGACAACGGAAACGATTGGAAAGAGCCTTCCGTAGAACTTGAGCTTGACGCCGAGATCATCCACCGCCCGGGCAGCGTTGGGATAATGATGTACCTTGAAGGCGGAAAATTACGAGTCGTCGGAAAGATACCGCTGAAATGACGCGGATCATTGACAATGCCGGAAAGAACAGCTGCCTTACGGGCGTTCATCGAAACCGAAAAATTTTTTGGAGAGCGGTTCCGAATGATGTTTCTGAATTATGCATCCGACGGGATTCATGCGGAGGGAGATCCTCTGTACCGAGAGCCTGCGGATCTCCTTCGCACTTCTTGTTGCCGTTGTTTTTTCATCGCTTCTTCGCGGCCCTGGCAACCAGAACGCCCATAATCAGTAGCAAAATGGCCGCCAAGATCAACAGCGGATTGAAGAAAGATCTGTCGGTGACCTCTTCGGCTGCATTCTTATCCCATTTCAAATACAGAACAAGATTGCTCGTGACCTCGGTCACTCCGAATTCGAACAGGACGTATGTGTCATCCGATAGAATATACCAATCGCCGTCGGTGACGGATCCTTCCTTGGTCCATGTACCGGCCGGATTCGAACCGCCGGAGGCCGTGAGCTGATCTTTGACGTATATCGCCTTCGGAACGGTCCCGATGCCTCCGTTCAGATTGAAACTTATCATCCAGATATATGTTATTGCGGGATCTTTGCCTCTTTGGCCGTTGTCTGTATCGCCGTTGCCTCCTTCGCCCGCTTGTATGCTGAGGTCCGGATGCGTGTTCCTGACAATGATGACACCTCCGTCGCCTCCGTCGCCTCCGTGGCCGTTTGGAGGGATGCCGTTGCCTCCTGAGCCGCCGTTGCCGCCGCCTATGTCTTTACCGTGACCGTCTTCTGAAATTATTTTACTGTCAAAGATGGTTATGATGCCTCCGGCACCGCCGTTGCCTCCTGAGCCGCCGTTGCCGCCGTTTAGTCCGTGGCCTCCTTTGCCTCCTGCACCTCCGCCTATCCCGGCGCCGTAACCTCCTGAGATCACTTCGCTGTCAATGATTGTTATGACTCCGCCGTTTCCGCCGTTGCCGCCGTTGCCGCCGTTGAGACCTGAGTTGCCGCCGCCGTTGACTCCGTGGCCTCCTGCACCGCCGCCTATTCCTGCACCGTGACTGCCTTTTGAGATAACTTTGCTGTCAATGATGGTTATGAATCCGCCGTTGCCGCCGCTCTCGTCTCCTCTGCCGCCGCCTATTCCTGCACCGTCCATGCCTGTTGCTTCCACAATTCCGCCGTTTATGGTTATGGTTCCGCCGTTGCCGCCGTGGCCTCCTGTACCGCCGCCTATTCCTGTACTGTAACCTTCTGAAGTCACTTCGCTGTCAATTATGATTATTGTGCCGCCGTTGCCGCCGTTGCCGTCATATCTTCCTGCACCGCCGCCTATGCCAGCATCGCCGCCTATTCCTGCGTCGCCTATGCTTGTCGCCTTCACAATGCTGCCGTTTATGGTTATTGTGCCGCCGTCGCCTCCGTGGTCTCCTGCACCGCCGCCTATTCCTGCACCGTAACTGCCTTTTGAGATCACTTCGCTGTCAGTGATCGTTATAGTTCCGCCGTTGCCGCCGTTGCCGCCGTTGCCGAAGCCGCCGCCTATTCCTGCACCGTAACTGCCTTTTGATATCACTTCGCTGTCAGTGATCGTTATAGTTCCGCCGTTGCCGCCGTTGTCGTTGTGGCCGAAGCCGCCGCCTATTCCCGTGTTGCCGCCTGTTGTCTCCACAATGCTGTTGTTTATGGTTATGGTCCCGCCGTCGCCTCCGTGGCCTCCTACACCGCTGCCGCCGCCTATTCCTGTGCCGCTCCTGCTTGTCGCCTTCACAATGCTGTTGTTTATGGTTATGGTTCCGCCGTCGCCTCCGTTGCCGGTGTGACTGAAGCCGCCGCCTATTCCTGTGCCGCCGCCTGTTGCCTCCACAATCCCGCCGTTTATGGTTATGGTTCCGCCGTCGCCTCCTTTGCCGCCCCCGCTTCCGCTGCCGCCGCCTATTCCTGTACCGTATCTGCCTTTCGCCTCCACAATCCCGCCGTTTATGGTTATGGTTCCGCCGTCGCCTCCGTCGCCTCCGTGGCCTCCTCTGCCGCCGCCTATCCCTGCGCTGTTCTTACTTGTTGCCTCCACAATCCCGCCGTTTATGGTTATGGTTCCGCCGTCGCCTCCTTTACGGTCCCAGCCTCCTATACCGCCGCCGATGCCTGCGCCGCCTTCACTGTTTGTATGTATTGTGCCTCCGCTGATCGTTATGCTGCCTGCATCGGTGCCGGCGGTGCCGTCAAACATATCTTCGGCGTTGATACCCGATCTGCCGCCTATACCTGCGCCGTCCGTTGCCTCGATCGTCAATGAGCCGCTTACGCTGCCCGTTCCGGGCGATGAGGCGCTGTCTATCGTTATCGTTCTGCCCGTCTCTGCGAAAATGCTTCCCTTGATGGTGCTCGTTCCGTGTAACAGCATTGTTATGTCTGCGAACTCGTTCAGGGTTATATCTCCAATGATCCCGATATCGTCCAGGATTACCGTTGTGATCACGTCTTCCTCAAAAACGACGGATACGTTGCAGGCGAATGCCGATTGCAATAAGTATGTCTCATAGTTCGCCTCTGTGCTGAACGTAAGGGTTCCGCCGGAAGACGTGACGGCGAATGACCATCCCGTATCATACGCGCCGTCAATGAGTTCGTTCAAGATAATTGCAGATCGCGCGGAACCGACCGATATCGTTCCGCCGGAATCGTTCAGACCATCGTGACCGTCCGTTCCGACAGCGCCGAACAACGCCGCGAACGTCAGAATAAAAGATACGAGAAGAACTGTCTTTCCGAAACGGAAACCGAGAGGGCCTTTAGCTCCTGTTCTTCTCATTTCTTTCCTTCCCGTTCTCATTTCTCCCCTTCTTTCCGTTCCCGTGCTTTTTCCCATCTGGTCCGATTTTCTCTGATCCAATGTTCTCGGAACCGACGTCTTCGGAACCAATATGTCCGGCCCTGTCTCTTTGTTTTTCATAAATGCGCCTCCTGATGTCGGCCGCGTCTGTCCGTTGGATCGGGTGTGCGTTCCCGTAGTGAGTATGTCTTCGCGAACTCCGCGTAATTGCGCAGCGTCCGCTGAAACAATACTGCGAAACCGTACAGCCTTAGAGGCCTGAACAAAATCCGAAATGGCGGATCAGCGAGGATCGTCTGTCCGGAACATCTTGTGCCGAACGGATGTCTATGCCTCCGCCGGTTCGTATCGTGTTATGTCTCCGGCGGCAGTTTTTGCCTTTCTACTCGCTGTTAATACGTGCTAGTATATAATAGTTTACAAAAGATACCAATTAATCTATGATATACCTACTAGCAAACAGTGATCAAAATGATCAGATGATCCTTATACGCTGTTATCATCTGTTCCCGTAAAGTGTTTTTGGAAAGGTGCGGCCCTCCTTTTCCGCACCTTTCCGTCTTTCTTTCATGCTTTGCCTCCTGTGAGAGATTCCTCAATGTTCCGTCCTTCTTTCTTTACGGTCATTTCTCTATCATCCCAACCTTACCGCGATCCCGTATATCAGAGCCGGGAGACCGACTATGACCGCGATCGCTAAGAACGGAGAAGATGATGATTCATCCTCTTCCTCGTATACGATCGAGAATGACTTCGTTACCGTCAGTATGTGTTCGTATTCACCGATAAACTCTATGGTCACCTTTGCTTTACCTGCGTTTATATTGTCCGAGCACGTGATCACGTAATCCGCGCCTTCGGTCAATATTTCACCGTCATATATCACGGCGATGTCAGGTATTATCTGGGAACCGGTGTAACTATACGTTTCTTCTATCCCTGTGACGGATATCGTTTTACCGTTTATCGTGAGATCGCCTCCGATCTCAAGGTCGCCGCCGACGCTGAGATCTCCTCCGACGTTCACGTTGCCACTCACATCGAGATCTCCGCCGATGTCTGCGTTGCCGCTCACATCGAGATCTCCGCCGATCTTTGCATCTCCGTCTACATTGACGTTCCCGTCAATGTCGAGGTTGCCGCCGATGTTCACGTTACCGTCAACATCAAGGTTTCCGGATCCGGTGATGTTACCGTCGATGTTCACGTTACCGTCAACGATCAGATCGCTGTCATCAACGAGTTCAACGTCCCCGGAACCGATAAGGTCTCCGAGTATTGTGAGTACCGTGTTATCAAGAATGAGCTTACCGCCTGTCAGGTCTACGCCGCCTATAGTGACGTGACCGTCCTTGAGTGTCAGTTCAGCGCCTTCTTCGAAGGAAAGTATCACGGATCCGTCAAACACTATCGGATCTGCCGCTCCGAGATCGTCAACGAATGATCCCGTGACGATCAGGATACCTGATCCACCTGATGTCATTGCATCGGCAAGCGATAAGAACTTGTTGCCGGAATCGCTGCTCCAGTAATAGTAGCGGTCTCCGTATATCTCCATGGTGAATGTTTTCTCGGTTTCCTCATTGGTTATCACACTCACTGCACGTACCGTGAATGTGTATTCGCCTATGTCCTTCGGTATTCCGGATATCGTTCCGGACGATCCGTCGAAGACCAATCCCGGAGGAAGATCTCCGCTTACAAGCTCATATGTTATCGTTCCCGCTGCTCCGCCTTCCAGGGAGGCTGTTATTGCGGACGAGTATTGTTTTCCAAGTTCACCGTCCGCAACGGTTGTTGTGCTGATCACAACAGCGGCTGCGTTCCAGTTCAGATACAGTTTAGTGTTTTCGCTGACCAATGACGTTCCGAACACGAATTCCGTGCCATCACTGAAGAACCATTTCCCGCCGCTTATGTATCCGTCCTTCTTCCATATGCCTTCCGGTTTTGTCAACGTTGGTACGTGAGACAGCAATATGAGTTCGCTCCATGTATCCTCTCCGTTGTTCGGATCGAAGGTAACTGTGAACCAATACGCCGGATCGAATGTCAGAACGAGATCGTTGTCCTTCGGTTCAAGTATCCATGAGGAGTTTGCGGATATGAATTTGTCTGCAAATGCTTCGCCGTCTATCACTGATACAAGATCTTCGGACAACGTACCCGATATGAATACACTGTATGTTTTATCGGACGATACGAATGCATCGTCTCCCGATGTTATGACGCTCAGTGTTCCCGGTGCAGCGTGAATGTTTCCGATGATCGTCGGATCCCTTCCAAGAAGGACCGATGCGCCCGCGTCGATACTGATGACCGCGTTACCGTTGGTACCGCCTGACAATGTACCGCCGAGGATGCTGACAGTTCCTGCGCTGTTATTGACGACCGCGCTGCCTCCGTTTGCGGTGTTCGTTATGTTCGCGTAGCTGCTGATCATTACGTTACCAGTCATCACTATTGTACCGTTGACCGATGATGAGGTTACTGCGCCATGAAGCGTTAAATCGCTCCATTCCGGAGACGCGGACCCGTCAAAGCTGATGCTCGCCGAACCTATGTTCAGCATATTGTCCTTACCGAATGATATCGTGCACGCGTTACCGTTC
>WQZU01000045.1 GCA_009780575.1 Candidatus Methanomicula labiotermitis | reverse complement strand
GAGCGTCCTTACATCCGGAACGAACGCGTTCGCACAATCCGGTAACACATACAGCGTATCGTTATCGGGTATATTGTCCGCAGGCCTCACCGCAGTGGTGAACGGAGCAGCGTTCGAGGACAGATTCACATTCGCGGATCAGACATGGGTGCTTGAACCGAAAGATGACAACCTCGTATTGACCTACGACCCGGAACATTGGTCCGAGGTCACGTTCGATCCTAACAATGGAGAGGATACGTGGACAAGGTCGGTATTGAGGGCTGTGACATTGACCGAGCCCGAAGGCACATGGGAGAAGGACGGATACGTCAACGAAGGCAAATGGTACATCGATGGCGGTACAACGGAGTTCATCTTCGGAACGACATCGGTCAGCGGTAACATAACGTTACATTTGAGGTGGACTGCGGCAACCGTAACGATAAGCACAACAACCGTTTCAAACGGTTTGATTGACAGACCGTACTCATCCTCGATAACAGCTTCCCTGGAAGGCGGAGCGGCAGGAGCGATAAGCTTCAGCGTACATACGGGCGCATTACCTCCGGGATTATCATTGAACACATCCACCGGAGTCATATCCGGAACGCCCACCGTCAAAGGTGATCACACGTTCACCGTGCGCGCAACAAGCGTCATAACGGGCGAGAACGATAACAGGACGTTCACAATATCGATACTCAGCGGATACTACCATTGGGAGAACGACCCGAACACCGAGTTCGATTCGCTCGCCGATGCATTGGCATCCGGCGGGTCAGGCAAACTTATCGTGGTCGGATCCGTTACCGACGACCTCGTAGCGGTGAGTCCGATAGTATTCGACAAATCCGTAATTCTTTGTTTCGAGGAAGGCGCTGAATTGACACTGAAGAACGGTAACGTGACGATAGGCGGTGTGGATCTGTCCGGCGGCAAGCTGATCCTTGACAACACGACTCTCATCATAATCGAAGATCTGACAGGTTCGGGAGATGTCGAACTGATCAACAACGGCAAGATAATCGTTGAAGGGAACATGGACATCGACGGCAGCATTACCGGATCCGGAGACATCAGCGCGGACGGCAACGTGAACATAGGCGGAGGCCTGAACATGGACGGAGATGTCACCGTAGGAGGAGACCTTGACGTGGGCGGCGATACAAACATAGGCGGCGGTCTCACGGTCGGCGGCAACGCAAATATCGACGGAAACCTCGAGATAGGCGGCGACCTGACAATAGGTAACAGTACCATATCTGTGAAAGGAATAGGGATGACATATCCGTTCACAGGCTCGGAGATAATGCCGAGCGCCATCGTGACGTACAGCGGCGAAACACTGGCCGAGGGCACAGATTACGTTATCGTGTACTCGAACAACACGGACATCGGCAAGGCAAAGATGACCATAACGTTCATCGGCGAATATGAGCACATACCGACGCTGACGAAATCGTTCTACATCGCAGAGGAGGGTGCAGGCAACGGATCCTCGCACATATGGCCCTTCGTGATCCTGACAGGAATACTGCTGCTGATAATGGGAGCCTTGTTTGTAAGGAGAAGATCAAACAGCAGAAGGAATGAGTGAAAAGGCGAGAACAGGAATCGGTATCGAAGGATCTTCCGCAGGAGACGCCCCGAAACGCCGTAAGGCGTAAGGTGCAAGTGGATGAAACATACAGGAACCGCGGAAAACGGGAACCGCGTTCATCCCGAACCTTCCATGGACTACGTCTAGATGCGCGTCCGCAGCAGGACCTGATTCAAGAAGATGCCCGAAGGATCGCCGAAAGTAAAGTTAGAAAATGAGTGAACAATGAACTTCGACGGAACAGAACGATACGGTTCACGTTAAAGCGGGCCACTATGCCTGATCCGCTTTCAGAGATCGGCGTTCACGAGGTTCCCCGATAAGGCAATATTCAGCACATAAAGCAACATTTAATATAGAAGAACAAAATTACGTTTCCTTCAGAATTAGGAGAGTACATTACATGTATGGTTCCGGCAATCAACCAATTATAGTGCTCAAAGAGGGCACCGAGAGAAGTAAGGATAAAGAAGCGCAGTTCAACAACATCGCCGCCGCCAAAGCCGTGGCCGATGCTATAAGATCGACGCTCGGACCGAAAGGGATGGACAAGATGCTCGTTGACACGATCGGTGACGTCATAGTCACGAACGACGGTGTAACGATCTTGAAGGAGATAGACGTTCAGCACCCGGCGGCGAAGATGGTTGTCGAGGTCGCAAAGACACAGGACGACGAGTGCGGGGACGGAACAACGTCCGCTGTTGTTCTCGCAGGTGAATTGTTGAAGCAATCCGAATCACTGATAGACTCGAACGTTCATCCGACAGTCATCACGAACGGTTTCAAACTCGCATCCGCGAAAGCCGCCGAAGTACTGAAGGAAATATCAATAAAAACAGATGATAAGATAGTGAAAAAGGTGGCAATAACCGCACTTACCGGTAAATCGGTCGGCGGCGAGGGAGATTATCTGTCCGATATAGTGATAAAAGCGGCAAAGGCCGTGATCGATGAAGGTAAGGTAAACGTCGATAATATCAAAATAGAGAAGAAAGTCGGCGGCGTCATAAAGGACACATACATGGTGGAGGGCATAGTCATCGACAAACAGAGGATACACCCGCGCATGCCCAAGAAGGTCGAGAACGCGAAGATCGCGCTCATCGCGGTTCCGCTGGAAATAAAGAAGACCGAGGTTGACGCACAGATAAGCATTCACGACCCCGCATCTATGGCGGCGTTCCTTGCTGAGGAGGAGTCAACACTGAAAGCAATGGTGGACACCATCAAGAAGACCGGTGCGAACGTTGTGATGTGTCAGAAAGGTGTTGACGATCTCGTTCAGCACTATATGGCCAAACAGGACATCATGTGCTGCAGACGTCTGAAGCAGACCGATCTGGAGGCACTCGCCAAAGCGACCGGCGGCAGCATAGTCGGCAACATAGCCGAACTTTCATCCAAAGACCTAGGCAAAGCGAAACTCGTTGAAGAGAAGGCGGTCGGCGCGGAAGACATGACATTCGTTACCGGATGCTCTAATCCGAAAGCAGTTTCCATAGTGATAAGAGGAGGAACGGAACACGTCATGGATGAGGTCGAAAGGGCGATGAACGATGCTATACGCGTTGTAGGCGTTGCAATGGAAGACGGCAAAGTGGTTGCCGGCGCCGGTGCTCCGGAGATCGAGCTTGCACTGAGGCTTTCCGAATACGCATCAACGGTCGGAGGAAGAGAACAATTGGCAATAGAGGCGTTCTCAAAGGCCATGGAGATCATTCCGTGGACCATATCCGAGAATGCGGGTATCGACAGCATCGATTCGATCATAAAACTAAAAGCGGCGCACGAGAAGAAGGGCAAGGACAGCGCATATTACGGCCTGAACTTAGAAACGGGGGAGGCGGCCGATATGCTGAAACTCAACGTCGTGGAACCGCTGAGAGTGAAAACGCAGGCCATATCATCAGCAACGGAAGTGGCGAACATGATCCTCAGGATCGATGATGTCATCGCATCCCGCCGCGCCCCGCCGATGAACCCGATGGGCGACCCGAACATGGGCGGACCCGGAATGGGCGGCATGGGCGGAATGATGTAAAAATAAACCCTTTTCATCAAAACCTTTTAAATATACATTTTCAATAGTTCTGAATATGCTGTCAAATACGGTCCTAAGGAACATATACGAGAGAAGGTCGATAAGATCCTATTCAGACAGGATCGTAGCCGATGAGGACGTAAGGGAACTCATAAAAGCGGGATTTCACGCGGCCAACGGCATGAATGTGCAGAAACTCCGATTCTCGGTCGTTGCGGATAAAGAGAAACTGAGATCGTATTCGTGCATCGGAAAAAGATCATTTCTGGAATACATGAAAGCCGAATCCATCAGGAACTCATATTTGGAAAAGAATCTGAACAGCGAGGAATTCAACATATTCTATGATGCGCCGGCCGCGATATTCATTTACGGAGCGCCGGGGATATTCACCGCAAAGGAGGACGCTTCCCTTGCGGCAGGGAACATAATGCTCGCTGCGAGGTCCATGGGCATAGGGACATGCTGGATCGGCCTTGCGGCAGGTTTGGATGCCGACGGAGGTTTCATGAGCGACAACAATGTTCCTGCGGATCACAAACTATTGGCGGCGATCATCCTCGGATATCCGGCCTGCGGTTTTCCTGAGGATTCGCAAAGACCGGAACCGCAGATACTGAATTGGATCCGATGATGCGTCAGACATCTGTCTGCCATGTTTATATACTCATTTTGCGATGTGATTGCGGGATGGATGCATGCGCGCAGCGCTATACGCTAGAGTATCAACGGAAGATCAGGCGAAGGAAGGTTTCTCGCTTGATGCACAGATGAAGAAGCTTGAGGCCTATTGCCGTTCCCGAGAGTGGAAACCGGCAGGCCGTTTCATCGATGAAGGATATTCAGGCCGTAACGTTGACAGACCTGCGTACAGGGCGATGATGGATTCCGTTAACGATTGGGATGTCATCCTTGTGATGAAAATGGACCGCATCCACAGGAACAGCGTCAATTTCACGGAAATGATGAATCTTCTTAAGAAAACGGGCAAAGAGTTCAACTCCATTCAGGAGAAGTTTGACACCACTACCGCCATGGGAAGGTTCGTTATGGACATTATACAGAGGATCGCTCAGCTGGAGAGCGAGCAGATAGGCGAAAGGGTGAAGATGGGCATGCAGCGCAAAGCAAGGTGCGGCACGGGCACATTGGGATCGGGACACCCTTACGGTTATGTCTACAGCAACGGTAACCTGGAGATAGAACCGCATGAGGCCTCAACCGTTCGTATGATATACGATCTCCGCGCAGAAGGTCTTTCTGCGGAAGCGATAACGCGGGCATTGAACGATTCATGTATACCGGCGAAGAAAGGAGGCGCCTGGAACAGACAATCGGTGCACGGGATACTGCGCAACCCTCTTTACGCAGGATACGTGAAATGGGACGGAATAGTGAGGAAAGGCGAACATCAGGCGATCGTTGAGTCGTCCGTCTTCGCGAAGGTGAACGGAGGCCTTCCCGCATAAAGGTGACGGAAATGAGAATAGCCGCATACGCAAGGGTGTCAACGGAAGATCAGGCGGCCGACGGATTCTCGTTGGGCGCACAGCTGGATATGCTTAAAGCGTATGCAGAATCGCAGGATTGGATCATACACGATGAATACGTTGACGACGGATACACGGGAAGGAACGATAAACGTCCGGAATATTCAAGGATGATGTCCGAGACGGAAAAGTGGGATGCGATAGCCGTTGTCAAAATGGACCGGATACACAGGAACAGCCGGAACTTCATGTCAATGATGGAATTTCTGGAAAAGAATGATAAAAAATTCGTCTCATCGACCGAATCGCTGGACACGTCCACTGCCTTAGGAAGATTTGTTGTTGATATGATACAAAGGATCGCACAATTGGAAAGTGAGCAGATAGGCGAGAGAACGTACACCGGTATGAGAGAGAAGGCAGAAACCTCCGACGGGATAATGGGCTTCACGCCGCCGTTTGGATATTGCATAGAAAAAGGGGAATTGGCAGCCGACAATGAGGAAATGGACATTGCCAAAGAGATCTTCAGATGTTATCTGTCGGGAATGACCATGGACGAGATATGCTCAAAGCTCAACAGAAAAGGAGCGTTGACAAGGCGTCAAAATCCTTGGAATAAGTACAACATGAGGAACATACTGCACAACCCGGTCTATATGGGATATATGAGGTGGGATGGTCTGTTCATCCAGCATAATGCGGAAAAAGCAGTATCGGAAAAAGAGTTCAATGAAGTTCAAAGGATAATGGCGTCAAGGACCAGATCGGTGAAATATGAAGACAACCGATACCTGAAGATAGCGGGAGCATTAAACCAGGCATAATGAGTTATTTCACTGATTTTATGCACCATCCAGAACAACGATAATGCGGGTTTGACCAATATATTTGGTTTGCGAACATTTTTTAAGTAAGAACTGTAAATGCGTGATTTTCTTTGATAAGATTATATACTTAGAAAGACAATTACAGAGTAGTTGCATGGGATGGACTGTGTGACGGAGGTTGAAAAAAATGTCAGAAACACGCGTAGACCCAACGGTTGCGGGCCTTTTTCTAGTGGGCTTCATCACGTTGATATTTGGATTGATCGGTTTAACCACAGGTATGGAAAACACTGCCTCTGTGGGGTTACTTGAATTCGCTTTGTTCATTGTAATGCCACTTGCTGTTATCTTCTTGGTGCTCATGTACATGGCTTCGAAAGTAGGTAACGCATACGCAACGGCACTCTTTGCATTCGTGGTCGCAGCGCTCATCGCAGTGCAATCGGCTGTAGGAGGAGTAGAAGGATCATCCTTTGCGCTCTATGTGATCGCAATATTCTTCATACTCTTTGCACTCGTGGCATTCTTCATAGGTGCACCGAAGCTCTTGTCGATCCAGCTGTTCTTCACGGCGCTCCTGTATCTCTTCGTAGGATTGTTCCTTGCTGCTGACGACGGTAAAACGATGGCACTGATATTCGGTGTCTTCGGTGTATTGGCATCTGCGGTAGCGACATACATGGCGTTGGCGCTTGCGCAAGAGAAAGTCAAACTCCCGATGTTCTGAACGGAATGATCGGACAGTTTGAAAAACCCTTTACCACTTTTACTTTTATTCGAAATGTAAGCACATTTATATCTCTCGTCTCGATTAACGGAGCATGGCAAAAAAAGTGAAACTTACAAACAAGCTCATGGTTATCGTGGTTGCGCTCCTGTTCATAGGGATGGCGGTCGCGGTCGCAGTATCCGCCACAGTGGGCTGAGCGTCGAAAATATTAATATATGCATCCGCGTTTAACTCCTTAGGGATGCCAATGAAAAGAAGGGACGTTCTAATAGCGGATGTTATCCTGGGATCATTGCTACTGATCGTAGCGATCATGCTGGGCGCATACGGGTTGATCATAATACTGATCGCTGCAACAGCGAGAATTATTCTGCAGAAGATGGTTTACGACAATTATGACGAATTGATGCTGGAGACATTCAGAAAGAAATTCGCCAATATAGACACGCTGTCATTCGAAGTGCTGTTCATTTCCATTGCCATTTCGATGACCGTGGCCTGGTGGGATGTTTCGGCGGCCGTAGCCGTGGCAGCATTCTTAATGGCCGCACTTTTCAGAATGCTTCTGGAATATTTCTGGTTCAGCGACAGGCCGAACAGGTGGTTCTCTTTCAAATTCATGATATATGAGATGAGAAGGAAAGTGAAACCAACATATTCCGAGCGTCTGCAGAAGATACTCGTTGCCGAAGTGGACGGAATGAAAGGCCGCGAATTCGAAAGATATGTGGCGGAACTTTTGACAATGAACGGTTTCACGAAAGTAAGAGTGACCAAAGGATCCGGAGACATCGGAGTGGATGTGATGGGTACGCTGAACAAGGATGTTTATGCGATACAATGCCGCCGGTCCGATTCCGAGATAGGTGTTAAAGCGGTTCAGGAAGCGATCCTCGGCAAGGAACACTCCAAAGCTGATGTTGCAGCCGTCGTGACCAACAATTACTTCACAACGCAGTCTTACGAGGCCGCGGAAGAGAAAGTGATGCTTTGGGACCGCGAGAGATTGGGAGAATTGGTTAGGAAAGCAAGAGACTCGATCTCCGACGAAAGATACAACGAAGAGATGGTCGCTGATAAAACGGAGATCAAGATGTTCGTTGCGCTTTTCGACAAAGGGAAAGGGGACGCAAGGCTTACGGAAAAGGTCATGGGAACGCTGTATCCCGAGGGAGATGTCAGATCGGAAAAGGATATTGACGAATTCCTGAAAAAGGTGTCGGAGCACATACACGCATCGGAAGGGATTCCGGAGAGAAGGCTGAAGAGGATATATCACGCACTCGAGACCGACGGACCGGTAACTCCTTACGAAGCCGATCTGGCCTGCTATCATCTGAACGGAACGCACACGATCACGATCAGAGACATGGACGAGGTACGGAACAAGCTTGCGCAGGCGTTCATCGAATCCGAACATATTCCGAACGAGGTAAGACAGTCTGTCCCTGCCGGAGAATAGGTCACCTGCGTTTAACGTAATAAACTTCCTCAAAGCTCCGGGATGCGCGTAAGCATCCCGGGGTTTCTTTATCTGCGTCTGCGATCATTTGTTCTTTGAACTCTGTGAACCGTTACCGCGCGACAGTAAAAAATATATGTTTGTCCGGTTCGCATCATCTGCTGAAATTGACCATCAACAGTCAAACAATAGCTTATTAATAATTGATATATGCGATATATTAAGTGACTTATATATCTATTTAAGTATTATCCGTAGGGTATGGAATATGTTTGACCAGACTGTAAATGAACTGAAAAATTCAGGTCTTATAGAAAAAGACGATGTCGTCGTCGCGTGCATGGAAAGTATAATCAAAAGTATCCTGATCTTGATGGCTGTCGGATTTGCGGGCGGAGTGATCCTCGGACTCGTGGGCGATTTCATCGGAGGGATGATCGGAGGACTCATCATAGGATCTCTCTTCGGATACATGTGCGGAGCAACCTTGAAAGCAGGAAGGTATGTAATAGCTGCGAATAATGACAGCGTACGCGTCTTTTACGTGAACAGGAAGACAAAAAAGTATCTGGGCCTCTGCTCAACGTTACGCAGAGAGGAGATCAACGGAGCGCTCGTCAAAAAGTCGGCAGGTTCCTGCAACATCATACTGAAGACCGCTTCAGAGGAGCGCAGATATTACACGAGCAACATGTTCGAAAAACACTCTCAGAAAGAAGAGATCGAAAAATTGAAAACGCTTTTCGAATCCGCTTATAACAAAGCGTATTGAATCTTCGCGGAGGCGAAGGATATCGCCTCCGTTCATCCTTTTATTTCTTTTCAACGTTAAGACGGAGTTCCGTCTTTTACATCTCCTGAATTTTTTTCAACAGCCTAGGTTCTGCGGCGTCGTGTGCCGCTTACTGTTACACGGTGCGCTTGCTGAATCAAGTCATATGAGGCCGGCATCCGGGGTACAGCTTAATATATAATCAATATATACTATATTAAATATCAAAAACAATATTGTCAAATAATATCCTGACTTTGACAGGACGTGTTGTAAAACATGATGCTGGGCCGTGCGGATGCTGACAATCGGAACGCAAAGGTGAAAGAAGTGTTCTGAGATACCGAGTCTATGCCTAAACAACTACACCT
>WQZU01000044.1 GCA_009780575.1 Candidatus Methanomicula labiotermitis | reverse complement strand
GGCGACCTTGAGACGGGAACCGGCGAAAGCGGCCCCGGAGACGTGAACATCGGAGGAGACCTCGGTGTCGGCGGCAATGCAGAAATAGGCGGCGACCTTGAGACGGGAACCGGCGAAAGCGGCGGACAGGGAGACATCAACATCGGCGGTGACCTGGGAGTAGGCGGTAACGCGGAAATAGGCGGCGATGCGAATGTCGGAGGAGACGCAACAATCGGCGATGATATATCCATAGGTGGCGACAACAACATAGAAGGTCTGAAGATCGTTGGGTTGTCTGACAGGTACAGATACACCGGATCACCGATAACGCCTGAGATCACGGTCTCACTCGGCGGAGTATTGCTGGTAGAAAATGTAGACTACATCATCGAATTCACAGACAACATCGAACCGGGAATGGCGCAAAAGACCATAACATTACTCATAGACGGCCGTGCAGGTGAAGAATTCGTGAGGACCTTCGAGATCTACGAATTCTACGCTGAAAGTGACCCGGGGAACGGCGACGGTCCGGGGAACGGCGGCGATCCGGGGAACGGCGGCGATGCGAATGATGATTCGTTACTGTTGTTCGCGGTCGTCGGAGCAGCGGGAGTTGCGGCAGTCGGCGGAGGAATCGCATACATGAGGTTCATAAGGAAATGATGCAAAGGACCGAATGAAAAACGCACCCAAAACACCATCGGATCGGAGAACGTTCTCAAAGACGTTTTCTCCGGTCCGAAGCAAACGATTTACTTTTTCTGATTTCGATCTTGAATGTCTGCAAAGACGGTGTCCTCAGGATATCGCAGATCCGGGTCAAAGCATTGAAAGGTGTCCGGTGACCTTGTCCACTTTTGTTTCCGTGTCAGGTCCTACCGCAACACATGTGACGGAACCCGGCGCTATCTCCGTACGGCCGGCGTCGGTGACAACGGAATTCACGATCCCGAGCGCATCCGCGGTCATCTTCACCTCAAAAAGCTCTGCTTCGCTGTTCACTTTCAGAACTATCTTCGGGCAGCCGCCGGACATCCATCTTTCAAATGAATCCGGATCCTTTTTCTTCGATGCCAGTGAACAGTTGACCGCTGCGTGCGCGACCTGCGCCGCCGTCTTCCCTATGGACATTCTCAGGTCCGCGCGGACCGCGATGACCATTTTATATCCGTCTGCCATGAACGTATCCATGTCCAACTGCGATATATCCTTTTCTTATACGCGGTTCTTTCAAACGTTTCAAGGAACATGTTCCGTGAACACGCTGCATTACCCGGATCTTGACCATTGTGCAGGATACCATTTTTGAAACCATACGGTAAATACGCCCATTATCAGAGGACAAACCGAATTGATGAGTCCGATATAAGCGGACATTTCGGTGCCCATGATGACATATGTCCAGGCTGGGGTCACAAGATACAGGATCCCCCATGCGGCCGTGAGTATTCGGTTTGTCCGCATGAAAAGCGGATTGTCAAACGCTCTGCCGCCGCCATACTTCGCTGCGCTGTAGTAAGCGGAAAGCGGCGTTCTTGTAAACGCTCCGGTAAACCAGATCAGTCCGAAGGCCAAGTAACTGGCGGAAACGATGAACCTCACATCGGTACCGAGCAATATCGCCGCTGAAAGCCCTATGACAACAGGCACAGTGATCTGCTCAAAGACAACAGGGCGGAAAACAAGCCAGAGAAGAGGCAGAGAGGCCGCCGCCATAATCCCTGCCGCGCTGCCGGCCGTCGGATCTATCGGTACGATCACCCAAAATATGATCCAAGGGACCAGCAGAACAAGCATGTTCGGCCTTTTTCTCTTTTCGTCAGCAGGTCTTTCTGACACGGATACACCGAAAAGCTCATCCCATCTGAGCATGAGATCAAAATCGCCCAGAACTTTGAAACGCCGCTGAAAATACGCCGTCTGTCCTGAGATCTCGCCTTTGGCAATAGAACTCCAAACAGAGAACGGCGTTTCTATCTTCGTAGTGTATCTCCTGAATCCGTCCGTTATGACCTCGGAACCGGATCCCGTCAGTAAGATCTGATACGTTTTCTGAATATCGGTGAAACATAACTCCAGAACACGCTCAACGCCGTCCGGTCTATAGAGGGCGGCCATCTGCGTTGTGAAGTTCAGGCTGCCGTCTGACGTTACGCCATCCTTTTCCGTTATATTCCACGAGGCGTCCGCCATTTTTTCAAACACATCACGCGGATAAAGAGGCTTTGAAAGTTCGATACCGGTTTCCATGCGAATGTTTCCGGCGGCGAACTCCGCCCCGGCGCGACGGACGATCTTTAAATATTCATCCGTCCGGTTTCTGAGTTCCGGTACACGGAACAGTTCACCCTGACCGCATAGAATGGTTGAATAATTGCCCGCACCGTAACAACGGTCGAACATGGCCTCAACGGCGTCATAGTTTCCTTCCGCCGTCCAAAAACCGCAGGTTGAGATCATTATATGCCGCTGCCTCGAGAGATCATAGCGGGACGGATGTCCGCCGCTTTCGTTGTTCGTTGTCATGAACGGCAGGTTTGTCGGCAGCTGCCTGTCAATAAGGTTTTTCAAATTACCGGGTATGCTGAAATAATACAGCGGAAACGACCAAATGACAACGTCTGCTGTGATCAGTTTGTCAAGAATGCTGCTCATCCCATCGTTTATCACACATTTTCCCGGCGTCTTTGTCCAGCAGATATAGCAGCCCGTACAGCCTTTCACTCCTTCATCCGAGACGTTGATTATCTCTGCATCAGACCATCCCGCTCCGTCCAAAAATGCGTTTGTCAGCCTCATCGTGTTGCTGTTCCCGCATTTGGGAGAACCGTTGATAACGAGTATGTTCATAGACGCTCCGCCATATTAGGGTATTCGCAATCTAAATGTTTAACGGGTATTTCTTTTCATTTCTTAACGCGCATATTTTCAAAATGAGGTTATTCACTGAAGATCCGGTGAACATCAAACCGGAACAGAATCATTTAAACCATCACACACATCACCCGGACGATGTTCGAAATAATAAGGAGAGACGGTCTCGCAAGGATCGGCAAATTCACAACGAGGGCCGGAGTTCTGGAAACTCCCGCCCTTCTGCCTGTGGTCAATCCGAAGATATTCACCGTAACTCCGAGGGAACTGCACGAGGAATTCGGTTTTGAAGCGCTTATAACGAACTCATATATCATACGGAGCAGCGAAGATCTGAGGAAAAGGGCGCAGAGCGAAGGACTCCGCACCCTTTTGGATTTTCCCGGGATAGTGATGACCGATTCCGGTACATTCCAGTCGCACATGTACGGTGAGGTCGAGGTCACAAACGAAGAGATCATTGAATTCCAGAAGAGCATCGGAAGCGACATAGGAACGGTCCTCGACATATTCACGGAACCGTTCTGGACCAAAAGCGAGACGGCCGCATCGATCGACGTGACATTGGAAAGGACCGAGTATGCGGCATCCGTAAAAGATGAAATGATGATCGCCGGCGTTGTTCAGGGTTCAGTATATCCCGATCTGAGGGAGATGTGCGCCCGCAGGATGAGAAGCATGGACATCGACGTACACCCGATAGGCGGCGTGGTGCCGCTGATGGAACAGTATCGCTATGAGGAATTGGTCGACGTCATAATAAGTTCTAAAAAAGGACTGTCCCCGGACCGTCCCGTCCATCTGTTCGGCGCAGGCCATCCGATGATCCTTTCGCTTGCGGTGTTGCTGGGATGCGATATGTTCGATTCCGCGTCATATGCGAAGTTCGCACGCGATGACCGCATCATGTTCATCGACGGCACGTACCGTCTTGAGGATATGCTATCACTGGACTGCAAATGCCCGGCGTGCATCGGCCATACGCTTGAGACGCTGAAAGCGCTATCCAAGGACGAGAGGACCAGGACCATAGCGCGCCATAATCTCTACGAGATAACCAAAGAACTTGCTCTTATCCGAAGGTACATACTCGAGGGCCGCCTGTGGGAACTGGCGGAACAGAGATGCCGCGCCCACCCGGAACTGCTTGGTGCCTTGAGGAAACTGGGAGAGCACGGGGAATTCCTTGAACGTCATGAACCTCTGAGCAGGGACGGGGCTATGTTCTATACGGGCACGGAAACAAGGAATAGACCGGTCTTCCGCAGATACCGGGAACGGCTGAAGGAAAGATACATACCGTTCACAAGGAAAGCGGCGCTGTTCCCCGAGGCCGGCAGACCGTACGGCAGGCATTACGCCGAAGATTTCAGGCGCGTCCGGTCGTCCGGGTTCACGCCCGTCGTTCTCAGCCCGTTCGGGCCCGTTCCCGCGGAGCTTGATGAAATATATCCTCTTGCGCAGTCACTGTTCCCGGGTATCACGGATGCGGAGACGGATGCATGCGTGAAAGACGCGGTCTCTTTGATCCGTGAGAAAGGATATGAGGAGATCATCGACATGAATTCCGTCACAGACGGTAACGAGATATTCGATCCGCTTCTCGAAAGGGCGCTGGCGGTTGCCAGATATCAGTTCGGCGCTGAAGCGGCGGCCGCTATGTTCTCAGGTAGAATGGAATTCGTCACAAGCAGGAACACCGGGAAGATAAGGAATGTCATCTCGAACGGAGAGCACATATTGTCCATGCGCGCCGGCGATGGTCTTTTCTCTCTGAGGATCGAAGGCGCTGAAAGGATGATCGCGTCCGTTCCGGGAGAACATATGCGCGTCGTTGTCTCAGATGACGCGATACCATTCGTTTCCGAAGGAAGGAACGTGTTCTGTGCATTCGTCAAAGAATGCGACCCTGAGATAAGGCCTATGGAAGAGGTTTTGGCCGTAAACGGCAACGGTAAGCTTCTGGCCGTCGGGCGTGCGATGCTCGTGCGTGACGAGATGCTCTCATTCAAGAAGGGCATCGCCGTCAAGGTCAGGGACGGCGTCGGAAAGGTTTAACGCCTCTTCCACGATCTTCACGCACGCCAAAAGATCATCAACCGCATTCCTCAGCGTTCCGGCGTTGTCCGATCCTATTCGGAATGTCAGTTCATTCCCTCTGATCTCGGAATCGATGTATCCTGTGTTATCCGGCTCCAACGCCTTGAAAACCGCCTCGGCCTCCGCGGCCGTTGAATACGTTATCTTAAGGTTCAGGTTCAGCGTCAAAGGCCTAGCACCGCCCTTTTGATCTCGTTGCCCATCTCTTTCGTTGTCAGTTTTCCGCCAAGGTCCGGAGTGGACTTCCCTTCGTCCAGACATTTCCGCACGGCGTTCCGCAGCAATGTGCCCATCTCCTCATAACCGAGATGGTCGAGCATCATCTTCGCTGCAAGAACAACGGCTATCGGGTTCGCTTTGCCCTGGCCCGCGATGTCCGGCGCCGAACCGTGTATCGGTTCGAACATGCTGACCCCTTCCGGATTTATGTTACCGCTGGCGCCCATTCCGAGGCCGCCCTGCAGCTGTGCTCCCAGGTCGGTCAGGATGTCGCCGAAGAGATTCGGAACAGCCACCGTTCCGAATGTATGCGGTCTTACGATCATCGCCATCGCCATCGCGTCGACGTACATGAAATCCAGTGAGATCCCGTGCTCCTCCGCCTTCTTTGAAAATATCTCTCTCTGCATCCCGTAGATATGGGTGCACACGTTCGCCTTGTCCACCAATGTAACTTTATCTTCACCGCGCTTCTCCGCCGTCTTGAAGACATGGTCCGCAAACCGCTCAACGCCCCTCTTTGAAAGAAGCCCGATCTCGAATGCAAAATCATCGTCAGGCAAGGAAACGGGATCCACGTTCATCCGAAGATCATAGAGCATCCTTTTGACATTCACCTCAACCTTCTTTCCGCTTCTCATGACACCTCCTGCTCCCATGTAGAAGTCTTCGGTGTTCTCTCTCAGGAAACATATATCAAAATCGAAATGTTTCTTCAGCGGAACGAACGGATGCCATGACGTAACCGGCCTCATATTTATGTACTGATCAAAGCGCGCACGCATGTTCAGCAATATTCCCTGTTCCAGGATACCGGGTTTAACTCTCGGATCTCCGATGGCACCGAAGTATATCGCATCCTTTCTTCCGAGGGAATCAAACTCTTCTTCGGTAACCAGCTCTCCGGTTTTGAGATAACGTTCCGAGCCTATGTCAAAGAATTCCGCATCATGGTCGAACGAAGATATCTCCGAGACCGCATCCAGGATGTCCATTCCTACTTCCATGACCTCTTTCCCGATACCGTCGCCGGGTATAACGGCAATGTGTTTCACTTAAGCTCACCTTTTATCTTTGCCATTAATCCTCCCTTTGATATCAGGGAGACTATGAATTCCGGATACTGAGGGAAAGAATATTCTTTTTTATCGTTCTCGTCGGTGATCTTTCCGCTGTTGTGATCAACGGTGATCATATTCCCTTCCTTCGAATCAACTTTGCATTCCACCAGAAGAAGGCCTATGTTTATCGAATTTCTGAAGAATATGCGTGCGAACGATTCCGCCACAACGCATGAGATCCCCGCCTGCATCAGCGAACGGGGAGCGTGTTCTCTCGATGATCCGCATCCGAAGTTCCTTCCCGCAACTATGATGTCGCCTTTCGATATCTCCGATGATATCCCCGGCCTTACTTTCTCAAATATGAATTCGTTAAGACGCTCAAGGTTCTCGGACACCAGCCGCTCTGCGGGTATTATCTGATCCGTATCAACGTGATCTCCGAACCTCCACACCTTTCCGGACACCTGCTTCATTTCCTCACCTCTTCCGGCACGCAGATGTATCCTGATACAGCACTTGCGGCCACCACCGCCGGTCCCGCAAGATAGACCTCCGATCCCTTGTGCCCCATTCTGCCTATGAAGTTACGGTTCGTTGACGCTACTGCCCTCTCGCCGTTTGCCAGTATTCCCATGTGTCCTCCGAGACATGCGCCGCAGGTCGGCCCGGATATGAATGCCCCCGCATCAACGAATATGTGCATCAGTCCTTCGTCCAGCATCTGCCTGTATACCTTTTGGCTTGCCGGCACCACCAGGAATCTTACGCCGTCCGCGACCTTCTTCCCTTTGATTATCCCGGCGGCTATCCTCATATCCTCTATGCGTCCGTTGGTGCATGAACCCAAATAAGCCTGATCGATCCTCACGCCGGAGCCTTTTGCCGGGCGTCCGTTCTCGGGAAGGTGTGGGTACGCCACCATTGGTTCAAGTTCCGAAAGGTCGTATTTCAGAATTTGTGAATATTCAGCGTTCTCATCGGCGTAAACGGCCGTATAATCGCCTATAACCGTATCTTTTATATATTCAACGGTAAGATCATCACACGGAAATATTCCTGCCTTCCCGCCGGCCTCGATGGCCATGTTCGCAACCACGAGTCTGTCGGGCACGGAAACGTTCTTCACCCCGGGTCCGGAGAATTCGAACGCTTTGTACGCTGCGCCGTCAACGCCTATGTCCGCTATTATCTTAAGTATCAGATCCTTTCCGCCGGCATATCCGCTGAACGATCCGGTCAGTTCCACTTTTATCGTCTCAGGTACTTTGAACCACAGACGGCCGGTGGCGAAGACCGCGGCCGCCTCCGTTGATCCTATTCCGGTGGAGAATGCGCCTATGCCTCCGTAAGTGCATGTATGCGAATCCGCTCCAACGATAAGGCGGCCAGGTGCGGCAAATCCTTCTTCTACCATCACCTGATGACAAACACCGCCTTTTCCAACCTCGTAATAATTCTTTATGTCATGCTGCTTCGCGAATTCTCTCATTTCTTTAGCCTGTTCCGCGGATGCGATGTCCTTGTTCGGAACGTAATGGTCCGGAATAAGGACGATCTTCTCCCTCTTCGGTTCGGTCTTCAATTCGTTGAACTCCCTGAACGCTATCGGCCCGGTTACGTCATTGACCATCACATAGTCGACATCCGCCTCTATTATCTGACCTGCATACGCGTCGGTCCCGGATCGTATCGATAATATCTTCTCTGAAATCGTTTTGCCCATTTTCATTCCTTCCTTCCCCTTATATAATCCCTGTTTATAGCTTCCATGGTTGCGTCCACGCTCGTTCCGACGATGTCCAGACCGACGGCCTTACCGACGGACAGCCTGGAATCGTCGTATGTCCCCTTTATCACGACCGTGACCTCGCATAACGAATCGCTGCCGCCGGTGATGGCGCTGAGTTTGTATTCTTCCAGCGTTATCTTCTCGTTCACAGCGCATCTTATCGCCTTTATGGCAGCGTCGACGGGCCCTGTGCCCGTATTGGAGCTTGTTCTTATCTCTCCGTCGATGTCAACGGTCACGGTGGCTGTAGGCGTCACTCCCTTTCCTGTAAAAACGGCAAATTCCTTCAGCTTCACCGCATCCTCGCCGATGCGTTTCCACATTATGTGATCGGCTATCGCCATGAGCTCCGCATCGTCCACTTCCTTACCGCTGACCGCCAGATCCTTTATCTTTGCCAGAAGTTTCGGTATGCATTCATCCGGGAATTTTATCTTCAGTGCGTTCAGACGGTCTTTCACGGAATGCGTTCCGGAGTGTTTTCCCAGGACTATGTGCCGGTCCATGCCCACGAGTTCGGGTCTGAACGCTTCGTACGTGGATGCATTATTCAGGACGCCGTGCACATGTATCCCGGATTCGTGAGCGAACGCGTTCCTTCCGGTGATCGGTTTGTTGTAAGGTATCGGCCATCCCGTTATTCTTGAGACCGTTTTCGAGATGTCGCCTATCTTCGAAAGGTCAACGACCTCCGTGTCAAAGTTCGCATACAGGCCGAGCGCCACTTCCTCCAGCGCTGCATTGCCCGTACGTTCACCCAGTCCGTTGACGCATACGTGGATCTGTTTCGCACCGGCGGCGACGGCGGCCAATGAATTTGCGACCGCCAATCCCATGTCGTTATGGCAATGGACCGCCATCGGAACTTCGGTCACCTTTGCCAGCTCTTTTATCAGATATGTCATCGCTGACGGATATATGACGCCGACAGTGTCAGGTATGTTTATCGCATCGGCGCCCGCCTCCTGAACGGTGACGTGCATCTCCTTCAGGAAATCGAGGTCTGTACGGGTGGCGTCCTCGCATGAGAACTGCACCTTCAGACCATGTGATTTAGCGTACTCTATAGCTTCGACCGCTTTTGCTTTCACTTCATCACGGGTCATCTTCAGCTTGTATTTCAGATGAATGTCGGATGTTGCTATGAATGTGTGCACATAATCAACGTCACAATCGAGAACACGGTCAATATCATTCTTGTTGGATCTCGCGAGACTGCACACGGTCGATGAGAGCCCCATCTTCGCTATCTGTTTTATTGTATCCTTTTCGGAATCGCCGGATGCGGCGAACCCGGCTTCGATTATGTCCACTCCCAGATCATTGAGTGCGGACGCAATTCTCATTTTATCCTCTGCGCTGAGCGCTATGCCCGGCGTCTGTTCACCGTCCCTCAGTGTGGTGTCGAACAACGAAACACCGCGAACCTCGCTCCCGAGAAGAGCGAGACGGTTGTACTGACTGTCGTATATCATCTCTTCTCTCCTTTTAGCGTTCCCGCCGGTTTGTTGCGTTTTCAAAAAATCACCTCAAACCGCCAACTCATACTCTGTCCGATCCGATAAGCAGACGAAACTCGGATATCAGTATGCAGATCATCTTATGACCTCTGGCGTTGTTTCGGGTCAGTTTTTACTCACTATTTATATCTTCTTGTTTTAATCTTATATTTGACATTCCAACGTATCTTTATTATACTAACTCTTTACGGATCCTCGGGTTCAAAACAAGAACGGCCTTCGCAACCTCACAATCAGATTATTAAAATATTTGGTTCTTTAGGGATTTGAGTGGAAACAGCACACCGCAGTGCGTTGAAACCGATGACATTCGAACCGGAACAGAGTATCGCCGCGGTGGCATGATGATGAAGCGGGAGAGGATCGGACAGGGG
>WQZU01000043.1 GCA_009780575.1 Candidatus Methanomicula labiotermitis | reverse complement strand
CGGGTTGCGGCATGGAGAAATTTTCAAACAGTTCACGGTTGGTCTTCGTGATCTCGGTGAGTCCGCGTGCAGTTCCGTATGATACGACGGATATGTTGCCCGTTGAGAGAAGTACCAGGTCCGCGGTCGTTCTCATTTTCTTTTCTCTTATCTGTGCGGAGATCTCACATGTGAGCATCAATGCGATCATCTTCACAAAGAACCGTCTCTTGGCGGATCGTATGTCTCCGGTCCGGAACATCCTTCCGTTGAGGCCGTTCTTCTGCGTATCGAACGCCTGTTCGGTCAGACGTCTTGCATCATATGCGGCCATCCTGTTCCCATGAGGTTTCCGGTGATCCCAACATGACGAACATCCCCGCACGGTTTATCGTAACCGCATCGCTAACGGGGAGTCATTACCAAGATATGTGCAGTCCGGCTCCTTCTTTCATTATCCTGTTCAGAAATTCGGTCGGAACCGATTTCGTTGTTATCCGTCTGTTCTGCATATCAGTACAGCGACAGCGATGCGCGCATCGTGTTCCCGTTGATTATCCTTTTCTCGCCGTGATACGAAGACGATAATACATTACCGCCGTTCCCTATCGTCATCACGCTGCCGCCGTATTCGAAGACGAACAGATAACCGTACACCGGAGGTATGATCGATCTGAGGATATCTTCAGCGTATTCCTTCACCGATCCTTCTCCCGTTGTCATATATGCGGCCATGAGATCGCATATCCTTACGTTACGTGTATCGGGATCATCGAACAGATCGCTGCTGTGAAGCTCTATTGCAAAGAATGCGTCATACATCTCCTTAGCAAGAGGCTCCTTTTCAATGGCTGCGGATGAGTATGCGAACATGCCCGCTGCTATCAATCCTATGATCACTATGAAGACGGACGCGTCAACGATCGATATCATTCCCTTTCTGCCGCGTATCATATCCAGACCGCCATTGAATAGTTCACCGGAACGGATCTTCCGCCGTCCGATCCCGCGATGATCGTTCCTCCTTTCGATCTTATTATCCCGTGATCACAGGTTCCGACGCTTATTATCAGTTCGGAATCGTACATTGCGCCTGCGGTTGAAAGTCTGAGATACATTCCCTTGTAACCGTACCTTTCCGTGATCTCGATCATCCGTTGCTCAACGTCCGCCTCTATCTGTCCGTTGATGATGCACACGTTATCAAGAAGATCAAGCGGTATGTCCGCCTCCTTTTCAACCTGGACGGACGTTGAGAATGAAAGGAACGACAGGAAAGCGGTCAGCGAGATGACAACTATCATCACCGCGACCATGGATTCCATGAATCCTCCCTCGCCTTTTTTGCTGAGGTCCATAGTATCAAATTGCGGAACATTTCTTTTAAAACAGATTTGTACAGTTAGTTTAACTGCGTTCACACGCCGCGCATCCAATGCCCTCTGGTGATCTTTCCGCACATTTCGGTTATCTCGTCCTTCATGTCCGCGTCACGTTCAAAGAATGCTTTCGCGACCTTCGATGCTATCTCTATTGGCCGTTTTCTTAGATCGATTCCCAATGAATCGATGCCGAACGATTCCAGTTCGCCGATACGGTCTATGAGCAAAAGATCGGCCGAGTTCAAAACGTGGGACAATCCTCTGCCGTCACGGTAAACCGGAAATTGGAAGCCTCGTCCGTCCGTAAGCGTGCAGTTGTCCATTTCCGGATCGCGGGTGACCATCAGTTCCGTTCTGCCGAACACCATCTGTTCAAGCCGTCCGGTATATCTGTCGCATATCGTCTTTATTTCCTTCCTGGAAAGTTCCGGCGACAGCGTGACCTGCCGCAGCCCGCTCGGGAACATGGAATTGAACATGTTCATGTGATAGCTTCCGTAGATGTCGTTATCAGATATGCGCATCTGACCCGGATTATGGATCATCACCGGGCCGGCTACGGCGTCATCCGTCGGAAGGAATCTCGGAAGGATCGTCACCATCTCCTTTCCGTGTTTGTCGCAGATGACAGCGGCTTCGGACATCTCGTCGTTCATCTCAAAATAGATGCGGTCCGCATATTCCGCCGTTTCTTTAAGCACTTTGACCGAAGAAACGTAGAATGAAAGATCGGCCTTCCTTTTCGTTCTCACTGTTATTTTAGGCTCGAACACCGCTTCCCCGATCCTTTTCGTTCCGGTGAGGGCCGGAACGTTCGATATCCTGTTCTTTATCTCATCTATTCTCGGATCATACGTCCTGTATATCTCATAGTTCCCGTCCGGAATGTCGAAAGGAATTGTTATCTTATCGGCGCAGGATACCTTGAATCCTCCGATCTTCTCCTCACGTCTGAATATGGAAAGACCGTCCCGAACATTGATGTCAAGACCGTCAGCATCGAATCTTTTGTTCTTTATATTGACTGAGGATATGAAATATCCTCTGTTGTCAGGGTATGCGGGTCTCACGATATTCTTCATGCCGTCCATGTATCCGGTCCCGTAGCCTCTGTTGAATATCGTCATGAGAAGATATTTCATTCTCTCGAGTTCTTCCGTCAACTCGCCTCTTTTGATCATTGAATATATCTTGGATGTGAGGTACGTGTGCACCGGACTTCTCATTCTTCCCTCTATCTTCGCAGCCGTTATTCCTATATTCTTCAATTCATGGAAATGATCGATGCAGTACAGGTCGGCGGTGTTCATGAGATATCCTTCTCTGTTCCCGGCAGAATATCTTTTTCTGCAGGGCTGAGCGCATTCCCCTCTGTTCCCGCTTCTTCCTCCCACGATGCTTGAGAAGAGACAACCTCCGGACATGGAGTAGCATAACGCTCCCTGAACGAACACCTCCGCTTCTATCGGTGAGTCCTTTACAACGTGTTTTATCTCATCGAGTGTCATCTCCCTTGCGAGTATCGCTCTGTCGATCCCGTTCTCGTGACACCATTCCAATCCCTTCCGCGAATGGATGCCCATCTGCGTTGACGCATGCTTCGGTATGTCCACGCGGCCTATGGTCCTGAGAAAACCTATGTCCTGAATTATCACCGCATCGGTGCCGATGTCTTTGAGATATTTCACGAATGAGATGGCGTCCGCCATCTCCGAATTCTTTATCAGCGTGTTCATTGTGACGTATACTTTAACGTTGTTATCATGCGCGTAATTAACAGCACCTTCCAATTGGTTGTTGTCAAAATTATCGGAGAATTTCCTTGCGCCGAATCTTTTTCCTCCGAGATACACGGAATCCGCACCTCCTTCGACCGCAGCCGTCAGAGCCTCCCGTGAACCTACCGGTGCCAATATCTCCATGTACGACCGTAAATCGTTCATGTAAATATTGGTTGTGAAGGCTAATTGTAATCTTGTTAATTATAAGGACTATTGAATATCATTTTTACATGAAGTTGCCCATTTTGACGAGGAAAAAGAGCAAAAACGGGAACGCGTCCGTCCGGTTCGAAGACGGATTATTATTCACGGATTGCAGGGATTGCAACGGAATATCATCACTCGAGGACGCGGAATGCGTGAGGTGCGTTTCAAAGCAGATAAGCGAAAACGGTTCCCCGTCCCGCCTGATCATGCGTAAGGACGCCGACGTTGAATATTCCGAGGATACGGTCATGATTCTGAACGGAATATCAAAGATAGTTTCGATCACGGACGCCGCTTCATCCGAGAAATTAACGGGCGTATGCAAAGGATGTTCCTCTTCCGTACCGAAGAACGCCGAGAATATATGGAACTCATTTCCGGAGCCGAGATTCGATATGATGCGTCTGGAAGCCGAACGTTCCGTCCCGAACAGGAACGGATGCGAGGAATGCCTTCACAGAACGATGGAGTTCATAGACCGCGCGGAGACGATGTTCTCCGAAATAAGGGAAAAAGCGGCAAAGACCGCGTTCCATCTCACGGAGGTCTGAAATGGTCAGGATAACGGCATCTGGAGATGCTTACGCAACGGCAACGGAATTCAGTGTCATCGATGCCGCATCGGAGCACCCGTTGCGGCCGCGCAGACATGTGAATGAGATCCCGGACATAATGAGAAGCCTGGAAAGGATATCCGCGAACGGCAAGCGTTCAAAGCCGATCTACTCGGACTGCTGGATGGCGGACACCGAGGATCTTGAGGTCATAGAACGTTATAAGATACCGTTCGGAACCGTTACTGTCGGGAACACACCCGACGGACAGGCGGAATATTTCCTCAGACCGTCGGAATACAAGTTCAGCGATCTGACGAATCAGGTTGTGAACGCGGTAATAGATGAGATCAGGAATTCATCCGCGCCGTATAACGTATCATCGGGGAACATAATGTCCGTGGCAAAGAACATGCTCATCAGACATTCCGACAAGATCGGCGTAAGCGCGTCCGTCCTGGAGGAAACGGCGTCCGTTGTACGCAGGTACACGGTCGGACTCGGGATATTCGAGATTTTGCTCGGAGATCCGAGACTTGAGGACATATACATCGATGCGCCGTGCGAGAAGAACAGAATACACGTGACGCTGAACGGGATCGCGGAATCCAATTCGCATGTAAGATGCAGAACGAATCTCATCGTTGACAGAAGAGAGGTACGCAGTCTTATCTCCGTGCTGAAGAGGGACAGCGGCCTGCCGTTCTGCGAATCGTCGCCCGTTCTTGAAACGGATGTATGCGGACACGAGGCAAGAGCAACGGTCATCGGATATCCCATGAGCCCGAACGGGGACGCCGTGGCGATAAGGAAACACTCGACGAGCCCGTGGACGCTTACGAAACTGATAAGCAACGGAACGATAGGTCCTGCGGCAGCAGGGTTACTATCATTCCTGGTGAACTCAAGATGCACGTTCCTTATATGCGGTGCGAGAGGCGCAGGAAAAAGCTCGCTTCTGTCCGCTCTGCTTTTTGAGTTCCCTCTTTCGCAAAGAATACTTACAATCGAGGACACGTCGGAACTGCCTACGGAGAAGATGCGCAAGATCGGATATAAGGTGCAGTCCATGCTTATCGGCGAAAGACTGCAGGGCGATATGCAGGAACGGGCGGAGGAAGCGCTTCGCGTATCCTTGAGATTAGGCGAATCCGCGGTGATATTGGGAGAAGTGAGAGGCGAAGAAGCCAGAACACTATATCAGAGCATGAGGACCGGGCGCGCCGGAAGCTCCATAATGGGAACGATACACGGGGATTCGGCGCATTCGGTTTACGAAAGAGTGGTGCACGACATGAAGATATCCCCGGATGCGTTCTCCGCAACGGACATAGTCGTGACGATGGGCACCAAAAGACCGAAGGGAAGCATGCGCCAATTCCGGCGCCTGAACGAGATGGCGCTGACGTCTGATAAGCATGGTGATTTCGTCAGCATACCATCGGACGGCGATCTCTCCGACGGAAAGATATTCGAGACGCCGATGTTCAGACGCATACTTGCGTCGTCGTCATCTTCAAAAGAGGAGATGATCGACGAGATACGCGCAAGAGCGGAGATGCGCACATACCTGGCGGAAATGGCCTCATCGCATTCCGCCGAGTTCTGCGGCCCGGAATGGATATGTTTTGCAAATGAACATCTTTCGAAGGCGCTGAGAGACGGTTCCTTCGACAGCTATGAAACAACAGAGAGTTTCAAAAAATGGTTCGGCAGATACAATGGAATATGTTGAAAAGAATGTGAGAACAGCGGAAGACAGGAAGAATATGCTTTTTTTGTCGGCGTGCGCATCGCTGGCCGTATTCATTGCGCTGACGCTGGCCGTCGGAACGGAAAGATCGTCGGTCTTCGTTCCAATGCTCTGTTCGATACCGGCGTTCGTTTTCGTCATGCTGCAGGAAAAGGGATCGGGGCCGAAGCCGGAAACGATAATGAACGAATCCCCGTCGGCGATAGGCATGATGAGACTGATGATAGACCGCAACCGTTCTCTGGATTCCGTGGTGAGGGAAGTTGCGCTCAGCGGTCCGGAGAACATCGCGAAGATGTTCTCGAAGATAGTGCGGGACGCCGATACGAGAGCGTCACCGGATATACGCGATTCGCTGAACAGCATGATCGCGTCATTGCCAGACCGATTATCACCGTTCAAAAGAAGCATGCATCTGATCATGTCGGCGTCCGATTCAAACGATCCGGCGGAAAGGATGAGGATGACAAAGGATGCCAACGACACGATGCTGAACGGCCTGAAGGAGACGGGAGAATCATACAGTTCAAAGCTGAACGCGCCGTGCATGATGATATTCGGTCTCGGGGTGATGGTGCCGATGATATTGGTGTCCATACTTCCGATGCTGAGTGTCGGAGGACAATTCTCATCGGCTTCGCTCGATCCGGCGGTGATCGCATTCGTGACGCTTATACTGATACCCGCGGCTGTTGCGGCGGTGATAATCGTCATATCATCAGGTAATCCGTTCTACATAAGATCGAATGAAAGAGTGAACATCACCGTTCTGATGCCCGCGGCGGCATGTGTTCCGCTTTTTATTCTTACGTTCGTGTACACGAATGATCTTACGCTCTCCATGGCAATATCGGCGATCGCATCCGGTTCGCTGCTCTTTGCGGTACTGTATCCGGAGATGAAGAAAGAGCAAAAGAGAACGAAAGCGGAATCGGTCATGGGAGACGCATTGTTCGATCTCGGGAACAGGCTTCTGTCAGGCGAGAACTTTGAGACCGCACTGGTATCATCATTCAGAAAAAAGGACACTCATGAGATGGCGTCATCGCTTGAACGGTGCATTATGATGTCCAGAGGGGACACCGGCGATGCGATGCGCACCGTGATGAATCCGTATTCTGAAAAGACGGCTGATCTTTATCACAGCGTGTACGTGTCATCGCTGAAGGACCTCCGCGACGCCGGAAGGCTGGCAGTAAGCACAGGCCACCAGCTGCAGGATCAGACGGCAGTCCTGAACGGGATACGCAACAAACTGAGGAACACGCTGGACATGATGACCGGAACATCCGCGGTCTTTGCGCCGCTGATACTCGGAATAAGCATCTCCATGCTCGCGCCGCTGACGAACCTGGCAGGCGGCTCGGGCATGAATTTCACATCGCCGATACTGATGATATATCTGATCGAGCTTGCGGCGCTGATATCGGTGCTGACAACGCAGCTGAGATGCAGAGGAGGCCTTCTGACATCGCTGTACATGTTCAGCATAATGATGCCGGTGGCGCTGACGGTCTTCATGCTGTCGTCAAATCTGCCGATATGACGGGGTTGCCGGAGCCCCGTCAAGAAGCAAACCGCATCGGCAGAGAATAGAGACGCTCCCGTCCGGAGTCTTTATTCATATATCGGAACTTTATCCTCTGTATTTCTAAAAAATACGGACGTAAATTTTGTAATTTTCTAAAAAATACGGACGTAAATTTTATTATATTCAACAACATCACCAAGCCATGCACAGAGAGGCCATGGAAAGACTCATCGAATGGAAGTCCTCGGAAAGGCGAAAACCAATGATCATTCACGGATTGCGCCAAACGGGAAAGACATGGCTGGCGGAAGAGTTCGGAAAGAACCATTTTGACAGCATGGTGACGGTCAACATGGAAGACCGCCGTTTTCATGAAGCGTTCGCGAATACGACTGACCCGGATGCTGTGCTCCGAATATTATCAATAATCACAGGTAAGTGTATCGATGCTTCTTCTCTCGTATTCTTCGATGAGATACAGGAATGTCCCGGAGCCTTGGCGTCTCTCAAATACTTCTTTGAGAAAAGACCGGACATCTTCATCGTGGCGGCCGGATCCTTACTAGGAGTGTCGTCTGCGCAGGGAAGGAAGTTCCCCGTCGGAAAGGTTGACGGTATGACGCTGAGGCCGATGAACTTCAGGGAGTTCCTTACGGCACTTGGCAACGAGAGGATCGCAGATGCGATAAAGAACTACGACACAGATATAATAGATTCAGTGAGCGCCGACATAAGGGAATTGCTGAGAACATACATGTCGGTGGGCGGGATGCCGGAGGCGGTGCTCACATATGTCGAAACAGGCGACATCATGGATGTCAGAAAAGTACAGGAAGCGTTGTTGCACCAATATCAGTTTGATATGTCGAATCATCCTCCGAAGAACACCATACCGCATATGAAGGCCGTTTGGGACTCGATACCGGATCAGCTGTCGAAGGACGCTGGACGGAAGTTCGTGTACAGCCTTATGAAGAGCAAAGGAGGCGCGGCCGTATACATGTCTCCGATATTATGGCTTTGCGACTACGGCCTGCTTACAATGGTACCGAAAATCTCCAAACCCGGTAATCCTCTTGCCGCGTATTCGGACAGAAAGTCGTTCAAACTGTTTGCAGCGGATATAGGACTGATATGCGCGAAAAGCGGATTGGATCCCAAGGCGGTGGCGGAAGGCGACCGCATGTTCACGGAATTCAGGGGCGCATTGACGGAACAATTCGCTTTGCAGGAACTCATCGCCGCAGGCCACAGATTATATTACTGGACGGCGGAGAACTCTGACGGAGAGATAGATCTGATAACGGAATCGGACGGCAGAGCGATACCGATCGAAGTGAAGGCGGGCGAGAACCTGAAGGCCAAGAGCCTTTCTTCTTTCAGGGAGAGATATGATGTGCACACTTCAGTGCGCACATCGCTGTCCGGATCAAGGGATGAGGGATGGATGGTCAACATACCGCTCTGCGCCATAGGTTCGCTTGACACGGCATTGGCCAAGAGAGAATGACGAACACGCGCTCATGCGGATGTTCCCCCGACTGCGATACGAGGTCATAAGTCGGCGTTCCGGTCAGTGTTCACGTTTCGGTCCGATGCGTTCGAGCATACGCTCCGGTATTCTCTTCAGATCCTCTTCCGTGAAGTATCCTGACCCGATCTTCTTTGTTCCGAGGGTTGACAGCAAAGATATGTTACATTTCGCCAGACCGAGTCTTCTGGCCATTATCCCGGCTCCCGTTTCGGCTATCTGCACTTTATCATAGCTGATGATGGATGTCTCTCATTTGCTTACGAGGTCGAGTCTCTTGTATTCCATACTTTTACATTATGCTGATATTATTGATGCCGATCAATATATCATATGATAAAAACGTCTAGCCTTTTCACCGTATTCCGAAGATCACGTATGTCGATCCGTTAAGCAAACAAGATACGGAAAATGAGTGTGCGATCTTATGTCACATCATATGCGCTCATGAAGGTTCAGGAGGGTGCGGTCCTCTCTTTCCGCACCTCTCCCTTCCGTATGTTTTACGCCTTTCGGTGCTTTGGGATATAGCTCTGCTGATCCCGTCCAGGTCACTTTTCCTCCTCATTATCATGTCTTCTTTTCAGTATTATCCAGGCGATCAGAAGCGAAAGGCCCAGCAGTAGCAAGAGAAGCAGCATTGCGTGCGCGTACTCGCCTGATCCGGTAATGTAGAATGACTTTGTCAGCGTCGGTATGTGCTCATATTCGCCTATGAACGTCACAGTGATCTTTGCCTTACCGGCATTGATGTTGTTCGAATATGTGATCACGTAGTCCACACCTTCGATCAGAGGTTCGCCGTTGCATGTGACGGTGATCTCAGGTCTTATCTCCGAACCTGTGTACTGATACGTCCTTTCCACTCCTTTGATGGAGATCGTCTCATCGCTTATCACGAGAGTCAGGTCACCGTCGATCTCAAGGTCACCGCCTACGTCCACATCGCCGCCGACTGTGAGGTCTCCTCCGATGTTCACGTCACCGGGTCCGCCTTTGTCACCGTTACCTGTGGTAAGATCGCCGCCGATATTCCCGTCTCCGCCTACATTGAGGTCTCCGCCTATGTCAACGTCACCGGGTCCGCCTTTGTCGCCGTTCCCTGTGGTAAGATCGCCGCCGATGTCCACGTCGCCGCCTACAGTAAGGTCTCCTCCGATATCGACGTCGCCGCCTACAGTAAGGTCACCGCCGATGTCAACGTCTCCGCCTACAGTAAGGTCACCGCCGATATCAACGTCTCCGCCTACAGTAAGGTCACCGCCTACGTCCACGTTTCCGTCTATGTCCACGTTTCCGTCTATGTTCGCGTTGCCGTCCACGGTTATATCTCCGGATCCGGTTATGCTGCCGTCGATGTCCATGTTCCCTTCAACGATTATCTTGCCGTT
>WQZU01000042.1 GCA_009780575.1 Candidatus Methanomicula labiotermitis | reverse complement strand
GGAGAGTATGTTTCCTCCAAGAAGTTCAAGAACATGGTAAAAGAGATCGGTCACAATATCGATGCCTTCAATGATCTGAAGAGGGTGGCGGCGTGAGGGGTGCGCATTTATCAAACACAGTTTCTTCAACTGAACCGTTTTTATAATAAATGGTGTTATAAGGTCACTGCGGGAATTAGTATGATCTCATTCTGGAAGACCGTTGAGGGAAAGTTGCAGCGCCTAGAAGACGCTGAGGAAGACTGCTGGATCAACATGGTGAATCCGAACGACGTGGAAATACGCAAGGTCGCCGACTCCGCCGGCGTCAGTCCGATGGTCCTGAGGGCCGCTTTGGATGAGGAGGAAGTGTCATACATCGACGTCACGGATGACGGGCACGCGTTCACAACGATCGACATTCCGATCGTTGATTCCGGAAGTGTAATGTACTCAACGATACCGCTCGGTATTCTGCTTACGAAATCACACATAATAACGGTTTGTCTCAAAGAATCCACGATAATATCAGACTTCGCAAACAATCCTCCGAAGAATCTGGACACATCCAAAAAGAAGAAGTTCATGCTTATGCTCATGCTGCGTGCGGCCAACCGTTATCTTCAATACTTGAGACAGATAAACAAGATATCAACATCGATCGAAGAAAAACTGTATGTTTCGCAGCGTAACAAGGAAGTTGTTGAATTGCTGAGCATGCAGAAATCTCTGGTGTTCTTCAGCACATCGCTGAAAGCGAATCAGCTTACGATCGAGAAGATCATGAAAGGCAAAACATTGACGCTCACGGAAGAGGAGATGAACATCCTCGAGGATGTGCTCATTGAGGTTCGACAGGCAATTGAGATGACCACTGTGTACACGGACATCTCCGCCGGAACGATGGATGCTCTCGCCTCGATGATATCGAACAACCTGAACGTGATAATGAAAGCGCTCACTGTCATAACGCTCATACTGACTATACCGACAATGGTGTTCAGCTATTACGGTATGAACCTGGAACCGCTGAATCTTTTACCGTTCAATGACGTGGCGTGGTTTCCGTTGTTTTTAGCGATAATGCTGATGGTCCTTCTCGGATTCTTCTTCAAATGGTTCCATTTCACGAAGAAAAGATGAGATCACTGAACATCAAAGGATCAGGCGCATTTTTCCTTTGAGTCCGGTCTTCTTATCATACTGATGCCAAGGCTCATCACCACTCCGGCGGCCGCTGCGGCGCAGCCGATGAGCATATCGTTGAATCCGACGATCTCGGTTATCGCTATTATCAGTATGATCGAACCGACCGTAAGCCCGGTTATGAAATAGTAGACGGGATGATGATAATTCTTCAGTATGTGTCCCATGATCCTTGCGAACATGAACACTGCCACAATGAAACCGATTCCGAAAGGTAATAGATAAAGAAGATCGAAACTTGCGATCAGATGGTTGATCCATGTAAAAAGACCAAGCGCCAGAAGAACGGTCGATCCGCTTATTCCCGGAACTATCTTCGACACCGCGAAGACGGCACCGGCGAAGAATGATAACGCGATTCCGACGAACAGTCCGGAGTGTTCTATCGTATCTCCTCCGTCTCCGTCGCCGAGATTCAGTTTCAGCAGGAGAAGCAGCATCATGGCGACGATACCAAGCGAAAACCATACGACATGCGATCCTTTCGTCGGTTCGCCTCTTTTCGTTATTTTTGTGAGACTCGGCAATTGGCCTATTATCAGACCCACAAAAAGGAACATCGTCGCCAGGAGATAAGCACCCATCAGATAATCGATTATGAAGACCATAACAAGCATTCCTAGGATTATACCCGATCCCAAGGTGAACAGGAACCAGAAATCTTCTTTTATCTTTGTTCTGAGATTGTTCACATCGTCTATCAGGCGTTCATAGACTCCGAACACAACGGCGACTATGCCGCCGCTTATCCCGGGAAGCCAGGATACGGCGCCGACGAGAAAACCCACTATAAAATTATTGGATCCCTCTCTGGCGCCCATGCTTCTCATAACCTTTCCTGCGGATTAATAGATTATGGTACGACGAAGGCTCTCCATACCCAACCCGGTCCTTTGTATCTGTCGTCTATGTTCCCAAGCCAAAGGTTCCAGCCTATCCTGAACGTCTCGCAGGCGAAGAACCCGTCAACTTCCATGAAGGACGCCGTGACGCTCAATACGGCGATATTCTGAGGTGGAGGCGGCGTGAAATCGCCTCTTATTCCGGCGACCGCATGCCCTTCCGCAGCAGACGGATTCGTCATGATAAGGATCGCAACCTCAAACCCGGACGCCCTTGCTATTGCAGCGGTTATGATCGCATGATCCTCACAATCGCCGAGGCCTCCGAACAATATCCTGTCGTAAAGGGATTCCAAAGGAAACTTATAATATTCAACGGAAACATCGGTCGTATGGAAGCCCGGTATCTTGTAAAAGAAATGATCCGCGTTGTTAGGACTGTTGCTTGACAATCCGTTGTTGACGAATGAAGCTATAAGATTCATACGCTCCTGTTCCGTTCCGTTAGGCAGCATATCATTGAGGTCAGACGCCATTTTAACTATGACCGGATCCCACCATGTGACGTATCCCGGAAGAAGCGAGAATCTGAAGTCGCGCGACCTGTTGTCCTTAGCGTACTTTATATAATCTTCCACGTCGAACTCATATGTCAGCTGACGCATTATTCCGTTGTAATCCCGCCACGCGACGGTCTCTCCCAGTATTCCGTTTACCGTTACGGTTTTGGTCGTACGTTCATATTCGCCGTCAACGGTTGTTTTCATCACGACGTCATACATTCCGGACCGGAGACTGGCGTTAGCATCCAGGGTATTCGTGTAGACGATCGTCTCTATTCCCGGGCCGCTTGTCTTGAACGCGTCTCTTATCGTCCACGTTGTCGTTTCAGTTATTTCCCCGGGCGTGGTGTTCGTGAACGTTACACTCTTCCGGGTAGGCGACTGATCTTCCTGTTCCCACGTGAAATCCAGCGAATTCCATTTTGCGTGCAGAACTGTTCCGGCGGTGAATTGCTGGAACTTATTGAGCGCGAACTCGGCATCGAATGAAGGATCAGTGTACCAGCCGGCGAAATTAAGGCCGCCGTTGCCCTGTATCCTCAATGTATCCTCAACGGATTCAAGCTGATTGAGGTCAAGGAAACCCGTCCTGGTGATGGAGACCGATCCGAGGAACTTGCCGTCGGAATTCAGTGTTACCGCCGGTTCCTTGTTCATAACAAACGAAATGCCGGCGAACAGGACAAGAACGGACACAATGACCGCCACGGCCGCGATAAGGGAATCATACGTGTCGTTCGGTTTGGCCGGCGGTTCGGATTCAAGATGACTGCTGCACTCGGTGCAGAAGCGAATGTCGTCATCATCGGTGCCGAAATCACATCGCGGACATTTCATTCATCCTCATAGGTCCGCTTTGGTATTTATATTATGGGTCAATTGGAACGCGCGGGAGCGTGACCTCACAGCAACGGTTCCGGAGTTCTTATCATATTCATTCCGAAGCGATTTCCTTTCTGTCCAGAACATACGTTCTGTTTGAAAAATATGATCGTTCATATGAGGCCGTAGACCTTTTTCACGTCCGTTTCGATGTTCGGATCGCCCAAGAGGGTGACGCGGCTGTCCGGCTTATCTTTGAGGACGGACATACCCATCCTCTCTCCTAGCCTTTCAGAGAAATCGAGTATCTCCGCATGCGACGGCATATGAGCCATAGACAATCTTGTTCTTGAACCGCCTACGAAAACGTAACCTTTCGGTTCAATGAGATCGGGATCGGCGATACGGTCCAGTTCAGCGTATTCATCGATCCATCCGAAATTCAGATCCTTCACCAAGGTGTGTCTTATGACCGTCCTCGTATCAAGCGACGGAAACAGTTCCAGTGTTTTCAAAATACGCTGCCATCCGTCACCGATCTTAGGAAGACACGTTTTTTTGTAGACCATCTCGTTCGGCGCCGCAACGGTCACATACAGCTGCCGGGGAAGCACATCAAGCCGCTCCAGTTCATTCGGATAAGTACCGTTCGTGACCATGAATGTTGTCATTCCTCTGTTATGACATTCCTTAATGAATTCCGAAAGATACGGATATGTTATCGGCTCTCCGGCCAATGAGATGGCGACCATGTTCGGTTCCCTGGATTCTTCGTAACGTTCCTTCGAACAGCGTTCATCACCGTTGAATCCGGTGAGCAGCTTACGCTGATGTGCGATAAGGGCGTCAAGCATTTCCTTGGGTTCCGTCCAATTCTTTACTTCAAAGTCATGGTTTTGGACTCTCCAGCAGAATTGACACATATGGCTGCATTCATTGAAGGCGGGCGTGATCTGAAGACATCTGTGACTCTCGATACCGTAGAAATCCTGTTTGTAGCAGCTTCTTCCGTATATGAGGCTCTGCCTCATCCAATGGCATAATTTCACGGCAGCGTGATCGTTATGCAGACGGTATTGCTGTTTGATCAGGAGTTTCCTGTAGTTCTCGTCCATCGGAGCACCTAGAACTGGAAAAGACTCTTCTGCCCGGGCTGAGGCTTCTTCGTTTCTTCGTCTTTCGGCTTCACACTCTCCATTTCGGCGGCAGGTACACTCTTAGGTTTTACGGCGGATGATCCGTCTTTACTGACATTGCCTTCTTTGACATTCTTAACCATAGGGGGCATCGCATCCTTCACCGCCTTTGAATCTATCTTCGAGTCAAGAAGGAAAGCGATCTCCTCCGCTTCGAGGTCAAGTTCAGAAACAAGGTTCTTCGCTAATTCGGGATCATTCTTAACCATTATCTTGAGCATCGGAAGAACATCGTTGGACACACGGTTGGTGGATGTGTGCAGAAGCGCGGACAATTTCAAACAAATACCATTTTTAAGAGTACGCACGCTCCTGCTGCGCGACATCTTCATAAGATACGTCGGAAACCGAAACCTTTCGTGCGCGTTCACATTCGATCTTTTTGCGATGTTGACACCGGCGGACATCATATCGCCGGAATACGACCAGAATCCGTAATACTGACGTCTGCTGACCCTTCCGAGGAAGATATCCGCACGCGACAAACGTTCGTATCCTCTCATCAGGTCTCCTTTATCTCTGAATTCAAAAGGCATGTTCTCGTCTATCCACAGCATTATGTGGTCCGGCGTTTCGTCAACGTCCGTCATCATCCTGCGTGCTTTCATCGCATCCTTCTCTCTGAAGACGGCGTTCATCAGGTCGTAGATATCCTTCCTTACGATGCGGTCTGATAATTTACCCGCATCATCATCTGTAACCGCACTCTTACCGAGCGCCAGAGATTCAAGGTTCCTCACCGCGGCGCGCATATCTCCGTTGGAGTTCTCGGCGATCTTCTTCAAAGCCTCCTGATCAACGGAAACATTTTCCGATCTTGCGATGCCGTCAAGCGCCTTGATGATCTCCGTTGTACGTGAGCGCATGAACGTTATCTGCAGAGTATCCGTTTTTATCGCGGCGCTCTTTCTGCTGAGCGCGTAAAAATCATTGACTATCAGTATAACCGGCTGTTTTGTTGTCTTTATAAGTTCGGAGATAACGGGCAATGCGCCGCGGTCGGCGTTTCCGAAGAGATTGTCCGCTTCGTCCAGGATTATCAGTTTTCTTCTTCCTTCCTTCGCGCTGACATATTCATCGTCCATGAACGTGTTGAAATTGGCGCCTTTTATTGCGATGTTCCTTATCGCGTCACCGGTCCTCTGGTCGGAAGCGTTCATCTCTATCGCATCCCATCCCATGTCCTTCGCCAATGCGTTCGCGGCCGATGTCTTCCCCGTTCCGGGGCTGCCCATGAGAACGACCGCCCTCTTCTGCGGAATTCCTTTTTTCCAGGAGTTTGCCCAACTCACCAGGTCTGAAACGGCTTTGGGGTTGCCGATGACCTTCGACAAACTGTCCGGTCTGTATTTCTCGGTCCAGTCATGAGACATAATATTCATCATTATGCGGATTGATGATTAAACCCTTGCGTCCGAATGTGCCTCTTTTTGTTTTGGATCATTTTGTGTCAATATCTTGCAGCTAAGCTCATATTCAAGGAGTTCGAGCATACGGTCCGGTATTCTCTTCAGATCCTCTTCCGTGAAATATCCTGACCCGATCTTCTTTGTTCCGAGGGTTGACAGCAAAGATATGTTACATTTCGCCAGACCGAGTCTTCTGGCCATTATTCCGGCTCCCGTTTCGGCTATCTGCACCTTACCGTAGCTTATGATGGACGTCTCCCTGTCAAGTATCCCGTTGGAGAATGTGAACATATGATCTCCGATGTCGAACCCTCTGAGCTTAATCGAGTAATATATTCCTGCCAGGACTCCTGCGGTAATGATGACCATAACCGTCGGTATCGCCGTCTGCGCCCAGGCGATCCATTCCGTGTCATATACGATATGATCGATATTGAGCGAAAGATATCCGAGCGCAGGAAGTATCGCCGCGAGAACGACTGCCGCATTCAGGAGCATAGGCCATTTGGATGCGGGCGGCTGTTTTTTCGTTTCGTAAGGAACGTAGATGAATTCAGGCACTATGGTTTCCATGACATTCCTGACCGAGGACATTTTGCACAATATGCATATGAGCGGACGCTGATCGTTCTTCGCCGCGGATATTCCGACGACTTCCGCTTCTATGTACGCACTTTTCAAAAGTCTTGCGAAGAACGTCCTGCGTATGCGCACCGCATTTATCCTGGAGATCTCGAACGACGTCTTGTAATTCTGTACCGCGCCGTGTTTTATATGGATCGTATCACCGATCCTGGACACTTTGAACCCATGGAACCGTATCATAGTCATGATCGCGGGGACCATATGGATCGTTAGCACAATAAACAGGGCCAGTAACACTCCTGCGAGTCCTCCTTCCGCAAACAACGACACTATGACCGCATATACGAGAACGGCGATCGCAAACAGCGTTTGATATGATGACATGCTGAACAATCCGTGCAGCACCAATTCCGTGTTGCTGAATGTTATACCTTCATCATCGCCCGGTTCCGTGACCTCGCGGTCAAATATCCTTAACGAAAGCGTTTCCCGGATCGTTTCGGCGAACTCTTTCTTCAATGTGAGGACCGCCTCCGGCGCAAGGACGTTGGTGCTGGTGTTTATGTTCACTTTTAAACTCACGGTACCGAATATCCGGTCTATGACGCTCCTGTCCGCGTTTATTGAAGCTATTTTGATATACGGGATCGTTCTCTTCAGTTTGAACACAGTGTTCCTTTCAATGATCATACCTTCATCGGTAAGTTCGATGAGTGTCCGGTACCATCTCCAGCAGAAGGCCGCGGTGAGCAATGCGATCACGACGATCACCCCAATGGCGACTTGAGGCTGTTCGATGAAGAACCATATCGTCATCGACAGCAGGATCGCGGCCGTTGTGGCAACATTCTTTACGACAACGGTGGCGCTGTTCCTGAAACGTTCATTCATCGCTTCTGAATGTTCATTCATCGTTCCTCATCACCCTGACCATGCGGTTGATCAACGCGTTCAGACGCTCGGCGACCTCTTCCGCTTCATCCAGCTTCTGATACT
The DNA here is from genome assembly GCA_009780575.1 of Candidatus Methanomicula labiotermitis. Classification (GTDB taxonomy): domain Archaea; phylum Thermoplasmatota; class Thermoplasmata; order Methanomassiliicoccales; family Methanomethylophilaceae; genus Methanomicula; species Methanomicula labiotermitis. The sequence goes on along the minus strand of WQZU01000042.1, from coordinate 3,473 downwards.
GTATCTTCGCCACTCCTCCCGCGGTGGTCACCTGTACCTCGGCAAGCCCGAAGGCGTTGAGTATCGGACCTCTTGTGACCTCAACCTGATGCACCCTCTCAATGGGGACCACGGTCCTTCTTATTATGATAACTCCGCGTCTTACATCAATGCAGTCGTCCGTTATGATGTACCGGTATCTGTTGTAGAAGACGATCGGTTCTATTGAATGGTATAATACGATCAGTGCGATCATTGCTATCGCAGCGTACTCCATCAGCGGAAAGTATGAAAGATCTCCGATGTATTCGGCGGAGAATATGATCGCGGTCGCAATGATCACCGATAATATAACGGCTGAGATCACGTTCTCCAGATACATGGCTCGTTTGCTTATGGGGTCGAGTCTCTTGTATTCCATACTTTCACCTTATGCCTATATTATTGATGCCGATTAACATATCATATGATAAAAATGTCTTTGATGATACAAACAATATCAAATCGAGAACGATCTGACTTTACAATGAATCATTTTGAGCGAAGCAAGATCGTTTAAGCGTATCCGCGCAAAATTAATATCAGTGATGAATCTGCAAATAACATGCAGAAGAGAGGACTCTACAAAGTGAACATGGTAATTGCTTTTATCCCGATTGTAGGAGCCCTCATGATCTTTCCTTTTCTTCCGGAGATGATCCCTACACGTTTTTCAGGACCGGGTGACGGCCCCTTCCCCATATGGTCAAATAAATGGAGTGTTACCGGACTAATGTCATCCTTTTTTCTTCCTTTGATGACATTGTTCCTGTTCAAGATCATGTACTGGTTCGCTCCGATCGCTTATGAGGCAGCGGAAGGTACCGATAAACCTCTCGACCCGAAGCATGTTGAGTTTACAGTACTGTTCACAGTAATATTCATGCTGATTGTTTGGGTGTGGCTCAGAAGCTTAACGTTATCTCATATATGACGATGGAACCTTGGCGGACGGAGTGTTATATGGTTCATCTATCGTAAAAGTGAGGTCACACAACTCTCATCTGATACACGCCATCCTTTTCTGTGACCTCTATTTCCGATGAGAAAAGATCGCTGACCGTTGCCGACGTCAGGACATCGTCCTTCATTCCGTCCTTGTATATTTTACCGTTCTTCATCATTATGATCCTTCTTATGTTCTTAGGTATGTCCTCAAGGCTGTGCGTTATCATCAGTACTCCCGTTCCGCTTTCTATCAGCGTGTCGAACATTCCTTTGAACTGATCTCTGGAAACGATGTCAAGGCCGGTCATAGGTTCATCAAGAAGAAGCATCGACGGCCTTGGAACGAGGGCGCGTGCGATCAGTACTCTCCGCATCTCGCCCAACGACAGTTTTCCGATGTTCATTGTCAGTTTGTCTTCAACGCCGGCGCGCGCGGCAGCGTCCTTCACAGATACGATCATTTCATCCGTTACCGTATGCGTTCTGTAAATGTCCGTCGTCCTGAAGAATCCGGACAGGATGACCTCGCCCGCCGACGTCGTATCCTTGAATCTTGACTGCAGTTCGGTTGACACGACGCCCATTCTGTTCCTCAGATCGAAGAGATTCCATCTGTCCTTTCCGAAAAGTCTGCATACCGTTTCCGAATCCTCGGAGTAATACGGCCTGGAATCGCCTTTCAGAAGTTTCATTAAAGACGTTTTTCCGGAGCCGTTCGGGCCTATGATAGCTGCGCTTTCTCCTTCCGGTATCCGCATTGAGACGTTATCGATTATGCGTATTCCGTTTCTCACAAGAGATACATTCCCGAACTCCACGGCGTATCTGTCCACGAAAGACGTATTCAGTGAAGAGTATTCAATGGTTGCTTTTAGATGCGCGTTTCATCCTCACAGGGATCCTCGCGGCTGAACCACGTCATGAAACATCCTATCACGGCAAGTATGAAACAGACTGCGAACGAATATCTTATGGAATTGATGAACGCATCGAACGTGTCCGGTTCTATGGCCGCCGTCGTTCCCATGTTCAGGGATATCATACACATCACGATGGCCATGGACGACATCATCCCCACTTGCCTCATAGCCGATATAACGCCCGAAGATTCGCTGTAATTCTTTGGACACACGTTACCCATTATCAGATTCGTGTTCGGCGCGGAGAACAGAGCGTAACCTGCGCCCGTGAACGCCAGTATGAGATATATTTTCATCATGCTGACGTTTGATGTGAGCATCATCATCATTACCGTACTGATGCACATGAGCATCATACCCGCCGTCGTCAGGATGCGCGGATCTATTCTGTCCGACATCTTTCCCGAGAACGGAGTTATCGCCGCTTGGATCACGGGCTGCATAAGTATTATCATTCCCGCGGTCGCCGGGCCGAGCCCGACGATGTACTGAAGATATAAATTGACGGTATAAAGAACAGCGAACGACGATCCGTAATTGAGTAACGCCGCCAGATTGGACCGTCTGAACACCTTTCCTGAGAACAGTCTTACCATGAGGACCGGATGCTCCGCCCTCGATTCGAAGTTGAAGAACGCGATCAGCAGGACCGCTCCGCCCGCTATGAATAACCCGGACAACGCATTCGGAAGCGTTATTATCCCGTACATCAGAACAATTATGCCTAACGCATAGAGCAGCGATCCTCTTATATCGAAAGGCTCACCTTCCGACGTTTTGAAATCCGTTTTGAAGTAGAACGTTGCTATAAGGCCGGCGACAGAGAACGGGATCAGTGCAATGAATATCGTTCTCCATTCAAAGATCTCGGTCAGCATTCCTCCAAGTCCCGGACCTATCGATGCGCCGATGTAGATGCACATTGTGTTGATCGCAAGCGGAAGTCCCCGATGCGCTTTCGGATACACTTCAACGATCATCGATATGCTTGTTGACGCTATGCATGCCGTTCCCATTCCCATTACGATCCTCCACATGAGCAGCATCGCAAACGAGTCCGCAAGCGCTGACATCAGCGAGGAAACAAGGACGACAACGATACCGATCATGAGTATCCTCTTCTTTCCGTAGAGGTCGGAAAGACGGGACATCGGTATTAGGAACGCAACGGAAGAAAGGAAGTACGACATTATGAGCCAGCCTTGGCTGTGCGCACTTATCCCGAACTCATCGCTTATGGCCGGGATCGCCGGATTGATCATCGTTGTTATCAGCGGCGATACGAACCCGGCTATACAGCAGGCTATGAGCACAATGCGTTTGTCTCTCAACGAGAACCCGTTGCCTTCCGCGCTCATGTGGGGCAATCATATGCTACTACGATATAAGGAATGCTGTTTACGGGTATTTTCAACGTTGCTGCGTTAAATGTCCGTTCTAAGGCCGGTGATCATCAGTTACGCGCAAAATCTGCCCAATTTAAAAAGTGGCCTGCAGATTCAGGTTTACCACAACAAGAATCGTCACAGGTTGCTCGTGAGTATGTCAGAAAACAATAAAATATTAACGGAATCCTGATACGTTACT
>WQZU01000041.1 GCA_009780575.1 Candidatus Methanomicula labiotermitis | reverse complement strand
TGTAATGTCTTACCTCGCCGTTTGATTTCTGCCATTTCTTTATGTCCATGTTGTAGTCTCCTTTGTTGTAATACTATAATACATTGTTAGTATTTATATGTATGTATTACAGTATTACTTAATCGTAAACTTGTGATCTTCTATTTTGTGCCGCAGCATTTAATAGGCGTGAATGCCCACTAGATCTGATCCCATGAATTCAAAGGAGACGCTTCGGCGCCTTTATTTGGGCTTGTGCTGTCTTGCACGCTGTCCGGAATTTCTACTTGTGCAGATAAAAAGGATCTGTCAGCGCATATCAAAAACGACAGTTCATTTTACCAACAAACGAGAACTTCGGTTTTAATGTGATATAACAATAATACTTATTTAACTTTGGCCATCTAAACACCTATGTTATTTATATATAGAGTATCTTGACAGATATCTTATGCACGATGCATGTTCTCTTATTCGCGCTATGACATTGACTGCCCAGATCCTCAACGGTACATTGGAAGGACGATGCACTGATTGTCCGCTCATGAATCTTCTCTTACATGTTCATGACACACTGTCTGAGCTTAATGATTCTAAGTTATTACATGATTTTAGTCAGGATTTTGGTGTTGATATTGTTCATAATGTGTGCAAAGGGTGCTTAAGGTTCGAGTAGAATCTTATCGATCTCAATCAGGTACTTAGCTATACGTTTTCCCTTATCCGTGAGCGAGATCCAATGACCTGAACTTTTTATTCTGTTTTTTCTGATGCTGATGAGTCCTAACTCTTCTAACTCTTTATATCGGCGCGCTGAGGTGTTACGTCCTCCTTCTACGATTGCGATCAAGAATGCTTTCATGACCTCATCGCCGTGCTCATACAGTGTTATGAGTATCGGTGCAATGAATGCGCCTTCCAGGAATCGAGTTCTTTCTCCTCCCATAAACTCATATCATATGGTAAGGATTGATAAACTTTCTTTATAATACTTACCATGGAGCGTAAGTATTTTTATATATGTAATTGCTTATACTTACAATGGAGTTTAAGGAATTTCGTGGGGTAATGGATATGGCGAATCATCACTACTTTTTAGGTTGGAGGGGTGGCTTGTGACCGGAAAAGGCAAGAAGAAGCATCCAGGTTATGCATTCTGTAAGTTCAGTATGTCAGTGGTCAGAGCCGATTATCCTGAGCGCCATCCGTGCGCGGAGTATAAGCCGGTCATGGGTTATGTGAAGAGTTGTCTGGATTGTGTCAAGGGAGCGATGACTGGGCGCGACGGTAAGCCGACAGAGTGGCAGCAGGAAATGATTAATGAGTACAGATATGGTAAAAGTTTACCCGCAGCTATGCAAGGGAGTGCTGATGTCTGATGCCTGACTGTGAGTACTGTACGGAATGTTTCTACGATATGGAGCAGATGGTTTGGATCTGCAGTTGGGTCGGACTCTGTGAGGTGAGCTGAATGGGCAAGAAGGCGAAAGCGACATGCCGTGTCTGCGGATGCACAGACACTAAAGGCAGAGAAATCGGCGGCGGAGTTACGGTTTATTGTCAGTCTGGGGAAGATATCTGTATTAATTGTGAGTTCAAAGAGCAGGAAGTGGCACGCGAAGCGGTTGAGATTACTTCAATGGAGAGTCACGATGATCTTCTGCCGGAATTCATACGGATCCCGATTGGAAGTATCATCGTCAGTGAGAGTATCAGAGAGCAATACGATCCTGATGCTATGACGGAGCTCGTTGAGTCTGTCAAGATCCATGGCATCCTTGAACCTCTTCTTGTGAATCAGTGTGTGGTTGATGTCAATGCGGATCATGAGCAATATCATCTAATATCCGGATCTCGCCGCTTGAAGGCCGCATTTGAAGTTGGATTGGAAATGGTTCCTTGTATGGTCTACTATGGTCTCGACTGGACATCGGTGTCAGAAAAGATGATCATAGAAAATCTCATTCGCTCAGATCTGAATGCGGTTGAGGAGGCAAAGGCGTGTCGCGATCTCATAGATCGGACCGGAATGTCTGTGAGTGAGTTAGCGGGGCGCCTTGGTAAGTCTCAACCGTATCTAAGCAATCGGCTCAGATTACTGCAGGGTCCGGAAGAGCTGCGCAATATGATCATTTCCCGGGAAATAACTCCATCTCATGCACTGCTTCTTCTTCCTTTCACGCCATACAAGGCGTGGCCGGACATGCTCGCTTTTTTCCAGCGCCGTAACGGCGATATGATCTATCGGAATGAGCATCCTATTCCCCGATCGCAGATGGATTCACTCTTCGACGATTTTCTTATTTGGAGCGGTGGACGCACGAAGACGAAGTACTTCATGCAGCGCCCGAGTTATGGTGGATGTAAGGAATGCGACAAGCTCATCACGATTGGACAGATTCCTTACTGCTTTGATGTCTCTTGCTATAAGGCGAAAGCGAAGGCCGTCAAGGAAACGAAGAAGGCCGTCGAGAAAGCCGAGAAGGCCGATCTTTTTGTTTTCCCTGGGAAGACAACATGGCAGTATGACAGGTGTCCTGTTGATCCGAAGGTCTCGCCCTGCGCTGAATGTGATAAGCGCGGCTTGGAAGGTAATGTCTACACTTGCGCTGACAAGTCGTGCTATGACAAGCTCGGTGCTGACAATCTTGCGAAGATCAGATATGAGTCGAAGCAGATGGAGGATAGACTCTTCACTGATGCTGCGACTCTTGTCAAGGCTCTTGATCTCGATAAGTCATTCAATATCCTTATCGACGACTGTATGAGGAATGTCTACTCTGGTGATTATTATGATGATGTCTGCATTAGACTCTTCGGATCTAAGTTGAAGGCTGAGGATCTTACCCGGGAGCAGAAGGTTCGTGTCATATCGTTCTACCGGTTCGCATACTCCTTTAGATCAGGCAGTTACGGACAGCGTGAGGTCAAGCAGTTCAACGACTTCGCGAAGCGTTACGGCATGGACGTCACGCTCGTCCTTTCTAAGAAGGAGAAGAACCTGAAGAAGGCGGAGAAGAAAGCTAAGGCGGAAGCTGAAGCATCGGCTGATGCTGTTTCTGATCTTGCAGATATTGAGGAGGATGAGTGATGCCGTTGTTCATCGACTTGCGCATTGAGTGTAGCGTAAGTACGTGTTGTGCCTCTATTGAGTCCAATGATTCAGAAGATCGGATGTTGGATATGCTTGTGGCCGCAGACTCGAAGGGTTGGCTTTTCGGATCATCGGGTAAAGTACTTTGTCCAACTTGTGTCAGTGATTTTACGTCTGGACGTGCGGATAGTGATGATTTTGTTACCGCTGAGGAATTCATGGAGAAGGAGAAATGTTGACTGAAGAGTATGCGAGCCGGGCGATTAAGGAGAAGATCGAAGAATTTATTATTCCTCTTTCCAGGAAGGGTCTGAAGGCGATCACGCTCAATAATTATCGCGAGCTCCTTTATCGTGATCTATGGTTCCTTCATGAGGATGGTCGATCAGTTGTTCCTTCTAAGATCACTGCTAGCGATATTGAATTTCTCATTGAGAAACGTTGGACTGGGGCACCGAAATATAATCACAACCGGCGCTCGGTCTTTTTCCGTTTCTTGCAATATCATAATAATAATCTTGTGAAGGAATACCCAATGCCGGTTAATTCATGTGTCCGGACGACGATCGGCCCGGACAAGTGGCTCAGCGACGAGGAAGCGATAGCGATGTACCTCGCTTGCGAGGATCCTGTCGAGCGATGGGTCTGTCATGCGGAGCTGAAGCTCGGACTCCGCCGCTTCGATCTCACGAATATTATGAGGGACGATGTCTTCTCCGGCTACGTGGACGTCCTTGGCAAGGGCGGTAAGCGTGCGCCGGTAGCTTTTGTAGGAGATACGTCGGACGTTCTCCGGGAGCTCTATCTTCACTTGGAGCGAGTGATCGACGGAGTGAAGGATCCGCCGCGTTCTCTCCTACTTTATCGTATTGGTTCATACCGTCCGAAAGTCGGCGTATTCAAGAAGACAGCACTTGACAATATGATTAAGAGGATCGCGAAGCGTGCCGGTATCGATCGGCCGGTGACACATCATATGCTTCGCAGGACATGTGCAAGGATGTGGTTGAGATCTGGTGCGTCGATCGATGAGATCTCGATGATGCTTCGTCACTCCAGTAAGGATACGACGATGATATACCTCGGATTGACCGTTGATGATCTAAAGAAGGGCGCCATGCGCTTCGATGATTATTTCAACGCGAAAAAGGCCAATTTTCGAGGAGTTGAAAACTCGCAAATGAAGGGGGTCAGCCAGATAGAAAAAGTGGACAGGGCGAGATTTGAACTCGCGGCCTCTACCATGCCAAGGTAGCGATCTTCCAACTGATCTACCTGCCCGATTCAGCGTGAGATTATTTTGTCGTTCTTAAAGGTTTGCTAATCTTTTGTTGGCACTTATTTCTTTTCATTACGTTCCGGTCAGTAATTTTCCTTCAGTCTCGCCTGGAATCTGTGAACTTCTTCGTGGATCTTCGTCGGATATTTGTTGTTGACGCACGCCAGGCAGAGATCGTTCTCCGGTAATCCTATGGCTTTCACCAAACCTTGGACGGACGTGTATCCGAGGCTGTCGGCGCCTATCTGCTGTCTTATTTCCTCTACGGTATGTTTCAGCGCTATGAACTGATCGCGTGATTTCATATCCACGCCGTAATAGCACGGTGCGATGATCGGCGGGCACCCTATTCTTACGTGAACTTCCTTCGCACCGGCGTCCCTCAGCATCTTTATGAGTTTCAGAAGTGTTGTTCCCCTCACTATGCTGTCATCCACGATCAGAATGCGTTTTCCTTTTACGGTCGATCTTATCGGATTGAGTTTCATAACAACGCTTGCCTCACGCTGCTTCTGATCCGGAAGGATGAACGTCCTCTCAACGAAACGGTTCTTCATAAACCCTTCCTCATATCTTATTCCCGATCTTATCGAATACCCGAGAGCATGGGCCCTCCCCGAGTCCGGGACGGGCATCACAAGATCCACATCCGCCGGGTGTTCCTCTGCCAGTATGTCCCCCACATTCCGTCTTACCTGGTACACTTCCTTTCCGTCGATCACCGAATCCGGTCTTGCGAAGTATATCCATTCGAACATGCAGTGCGCGCGGTGCTGACTGAGTGACGCGGACGGATACGATTTGAAACCTTCTTCCGTTATTTCGATTATCTCCCCCGGAGTGATGTTCCTTATGAAGTCTCCTCTGAATATGTCCACGGCCGCGCTTTCCGATGCTAGCATATATCCATCTTCTATGCGTCCGAGGCAAAGCGGCCGGAATCCGTACGGGTCGCGTACGCCGAAGAGTCTGTTGTTGTAAAGTATCGTCAGCGAATATGCTCCTTCGATCTCGGACATCGTATATCTTATGGATCTTATCGGATCATTGTTCTGGATCAGATGTTTTGCTATTATCTTTGATATCAGTTCCGAATCCGAGTCTGTAAGAAAGGTCCATCCGAGTCCGTCAAGATACTTCTTCTTGAGTTCCTGGTAATTGGTTATGCTGCCGTTGTGCGCTATCGCAATGACTCCGTTTGATATCTCCACTTCTATCGGCTCGGTGTTCCTGTCCGCTTTGTTCTGTGCGGACGGATATCTCACGTGACCGATTCCGCACTTTCCGCTCAGCGCCTTAAGATCATTCGGTTTTACGGCGTCATGAACCAGTCCGGGGCCTTTTGCCGTGATCACTCTTTTACCGTTGAAAACAGATATGCCAGCGCTCTCCTGGCCGCGGTGCTGTATCATCCTGAGGGCCTTGAAAATACCGGTTGCGACGTCTTCGGAACAATACATCCCCACGACGCCACAGCTGTGCTTTGGCCCTGCCATTTCATCATCTCTGTTATCAGTTGTGTGATTTTGCCCAGGCATACGATCTGATCTTTGCCATCCTTCCGTAACCGCATGAGGCGCATTCACTTCTCCTTATGTGATATGAATGCTTCCCGCATCTGCGGCACGGAATGTGCACTTTCTTCTTGTTATGCCTTCCCTGCGCCGGCGTACCAGTTCCCATGATGTCCTCTCCTTTATGGTGATATGTAAATGACGTTGTCCCCGCGGACTATCGTCAGGCTCAATTTCCTCATTGACTGACCGTTGACTATCTCTTCCGCGTTCTTCAGCACGATATTCATGTGCGGATCGTATCCGTCAAGAACGCCTCTGTACTCTCTCTTACCTTTGAGTTCAACGATGACATTCTTGTTCATCGCCTGACTGAGAACGGTTAAAGGTTTCATCATTGGTTGAGCCACCTGAACGTCCATAATGCACAGAGTATATGAAGCTATCGCGTTCATCCCCTTAATGCGCGCGTTTGTGCGTTTTTTCGCCGCATCGGTTTCTTTCATTTCTTTTGTTTTTTATCTGCGCGCATGACCGACTATCGTGAATTGTTCCGTCGTGCTGCCGATTCATTTCTTTTGTTTTTTATCTGCGCGCATGACCTCGTATTTCACATGATTTTTCGATAATTTTGCGATTGCGGCGGATCAGACGAACGCACCTATAGTGGGCGCGTCCAGCCGGTCCATGTCGTAGAAGATTATCGCTTCGCGCATACCGTTCTCTCCGCCTCCGATTCCCATTAAACGGTCCAGCATTGCGGACCTCCACATCAGATCGATTATTGAAACGGCCAGCGAACCGTAGTATACGTTGGTCATGTCGTCCTCGTAGTTCAGCGAATCCATTGTGTGATACGCGTACCCCATCATGCTGTCGCGTCTGTTCAGTATGTTTATATAATCTCTCAGAACCTTCTTCGCACCGCCGTCCATCTGCGGTAATACTATATCACCGGGATCCGCCGATCCTTTCACATGAAGGTCGCCGTTGTTGTCCAGGACGCTCCAATCTATTCCGTTCTTTCCCGCCATGAACAGATTCCAGTTCCATTGTCCGTCGCAGTACACCGGCACACTGAACGGATCGAATGACTGCATTGAGCTGAGCGCCGCTTCTCTTGCCGCTTCGTTCAGTTCATCCATGTCGAAGTTTGCATTCGGAGTTATTTCCGAAAGAGAGACGGACGGCTCGTCGAGCGAGGCGTTCATTACTTCCGCCAGGTACGCCAGGTCGGTGAAATTGGAAATGTTCTCATGCACCGACGATCTTAATGTTGACTGTTCCGCGAACACCCCTGCTTCCTTGCAGAGTCCGAAGAATTCTCTGTAGACGCCGGTTGCTTCCATCAGCGCGGTCTTCAGTCTGTATGCGCTTCTTTGTGCAAGCGCCTCAGCCTCGGATACCGCGTCATTCCCTTTGCCGTACCAGACGCCTCTGCATGAAAGGTCCAATTCAACCCTTATCCTGTCGCTCACGTGGAAATGAAACGGGAACTGACGGCAATACGTCGGTCTGTTCGCGTATATCGAACATCTTCTGTCGTCGTCCAGAAAGACACACGATCCTCTTCCCTTTTTCAGCGCGACCGCAAAATGTTCGTGCGGTTCTTTCTTCTTCGTTATTGAACTTGGATGTTTGGTTTTGAAGAAGCTGTACTCGTCGGGCAATATCTCCGGCTGGCAAAGGCAACACATCCCGCATTCCGGAGGGCAATACACTTTCCTTCCGATGAGTTCCGAATAATCTATCACGGGATCATTCATACATGTCCGCTCCGATCATATCTCCGCATAATTCCCCGTCTTTCAGCTGTATTTCGCCTCTTACTATGACGGTGTCCGGGAATATCGCGTCCCGTCCTTCGTACGGTGTATATGCGGCCTTGCTGTGAAGATCCTTCGTCCTGATCTTTTTAATTTTGCGCATATCATATATTACCAGATCCGCGTCTTTCCCTATTTCTATTGATCCTTTGTTCATGCCGAATATCTCTGCCGGCGCGGAAGACGACATCTTCACCAGATGGTTTATACTCATTTCCCCTTTTTTTACCATGTGCATCATCATCGGCATATAAGTTTCCACGCCCGGTATGCCTGACGGCGCCTCGTCGTACGTTCTGCGTTTCTCGTCTATCGTGTGCGGCGCATGGTCTGTTCCGAGCATTGTTATCTTCCCTTCCATGAATGCTTTGAACAATCCTTCCTGTGTGTTCTTATCACGCAGCGGCGGATTCACTTTCAGTTCTGCGCTGTCTGACATAAGATCGTGTAAGAACATATGATGGGTGGTCACTTCCATCGTGAATCCCAATGATGCCGCAAGCGCAACCGATGACGCGTCAGTGATGTGACATATGTTTATTTTCATTCCTTTGTATGCCGAAAGCCTGTTTATCGCATTGTATTCCGCCGATGCCGGTCTGTTGCGAAGATGGTCGCGGTTGTTCTTCTCCTCATCCTTTCTGATCATGGATTCGTCTTCCGCGTGAACACTTACCGTCTTTCCCGCGGATGCCGCCGATCTCATGGCATTATGTATATCATGATCGCCGTCCACCAGTATCTTGCCGGTGGTCGAACCCATGAACAATTTGAACCCCGGAACTTTAGGTGCCAGCTTCTCCGCGTCGCATCCGGGCGTCAGCGCCGCATACAGTCCGTAATCAACGAACGATCTTCCTCTGATCGTGCGTTTCTTATCTTCCAGTTCTCTTATGCTCAGAACGGAAGGTACAGTGTTCGGCATATCCAGGACGCACGTCACACCGCCGTGCAGTGCAGCCATGGATCCTGATGTGAAGTCTTCCTTATGCGTCATCCCGGGATCCCTGAAATGAACGTGCGGGTCCACCGCTCCCGGCAGGATCATGCGGTCGCCCATATCCATGCGTTTATCGCCTTTCAATACTTTCTTTACGTCCACGATCTTTCCGTCCTCGATGCCTATCGCTCCGTTTATCAGTTCTCCGTTGCAGAATATACGGCCTTCGATCACTAACATTCTGTTCCCTCTGTTATGTCGCCGTTCGGTGATGTCTCTTTGAACGTCCTTCCATGAAAGGAATGGATGAGACAGTCGTTCTCTTTCCATTTGTTTTTGCCAATGCCTGCTTTCATGCAAAGGTTCTCTAAATATTCTTTCACATCCCATCCCAGTTCCGACGGCACCTGGGGAAGAAGGACGCTTCTCCTTCCTTTGTATTCGAGCATCAGTCCGTCCTTTCCTATTCTGATGACGTTCAGAAGATCGTTTCTGTCTTTCACGGATATGGGTTCCGGCGGCGTCAGTATCGTTACTTCCACAACGACCGCGTCCAGTTCATTTGCTTCAAGCACACTGAACCTCGGGTCGCGGCATGCGGACACTGCCGAGGACCTCAGCGCTTCCTTCAGAGGGATCGCCGGAATGGGATAGCCAATGCATCCTCTCAGATGAAGCGAGGGGTACGTGTTTATCGTCACGAATATTCCGCGCGGTTCATTGAATGATCCCGGTGTCTCATATCCGGTGTGTTTACCGGTCACCTCCTCAGTGATCACGTTACGTGCGATCCTTACCGCTGCGATCCCGTCGTTCGTGTCCATTTATCATTCCACTTCGATCTTCTTCATTTTCTTGTCTTTCGTTTTTTGCTTACCGATGTCGCCGACCGCATCCTTGACCTTGTCTTTCAGATCGCATGCTTTACATACGTTCTCTCTTACGCTGTCGGGCATAGGCGCATTCTTTATGATCTCTTCGACTCCCGACAGGAATTCAATTCCCGCTTTAACGAAATGGCCCTGCACACCCGGGCTGAAGACAAGCGACAGCATTGATTTGATCGCTTCCTCGGCCTTCTCCTTCTTCGGCTCGATCTTTTCCTTTATTGACTCTTTCTGAGCGTTCAGCATCTTCTCCACTTTGTCTCTCTGCGCTTTCACAAGCAGTTCCAGTAATTCATCGGTATTCATATCCTCTATTCTTTTGTCACACATCTTTCTTCTCCCTCCCGAATTTTATTTTCAGCGTATCTTCGTTCATCTCCGCTCCCATGAGCTCCGCATTCTTCAGCGTCGTCGGCAGATCGATGTTCCTTTTGTGGCTGCCGACCTGTACTATAAGCGATGTGTCATGTGATCTGTAAAGCTCCACCTCGCCTTTCATTGCGAACGGTAATTTCAGCGACAGTATATGGAAATCGCCTTCTGAATGGAATTTCATCGGGCTTTCGGTCGCGTATACTTCCGACGGGTCGGAATCTCCGAACAGCGTTTCCGCCAAAGCGTCCAATTTCTCGGAGCCCATAAGTTCCGTCGGTAATTGGTACGCATAGAACATCTTCATCGGATCGAATCCGTGGTGTATCATCTCCATGTACTTCTTCTGCTCTTCCAGTTTTTCTGAGAAATATCCCATGTCAACGTTCTCCGGAAGCATCTTGTTTACTAAAAGGCATTCAACCGTCAGTCCGTAAAGGCAAAGGTACGAGTACGCACGTTTCGTTTCATTTATTACCATGCGTTCCGGGTTCACCACGAGCCTTATCGTTGTTCTTGTGGGATCCTGCAATATGTCTCTTACCTCAGACATCTTCATGTTCATGTCCTCTAAGCTCTTGAGCACGGATGTCGACGGCAGCGGAAAGTCCATGAATCTACCCACGGTGAATCGGGCAACGCTTATCAATTTTTTGAAAAGACCGTAGAGTCTTGTCATATACCACTGTGAAACATCCGGAAAACTAAGCAGCCTCAGTGTTTCCGCAGTGGGTGCGGTGTCCATTACCACAATATCGTAAACATTCCTTTTCTGATAATCAAGTATGTGGAACAGCGCCGCTATGAGTTCCATTCCGGGAAGTATCGCCATCTCCTTTGCCGATAACTCGTTCATTCCCTGCGACGCCATGAATAATTTGACATACTCCTCTATTTCTTTCCAGCGGGTTTCCATCTCATGGATTATGTCCACTTCCAGAGCGTCAAGGTTCTTCTCTATGTTCTTCGGAACGCTTCCTATCTTCACATCAAGCGAATCCGATAAAGAATGCGCCGCATCGGTGCTCATTGCAAGCGTCCTGTAACCCATTGCGGCCAAGCGTCTTGCGGTCGCGGCGGAAGCGGACGTCTTTCCGACGCCGCCTTTCCCTGTGTAGATGATTATCCTCATCGGGAAAACACACCCGCATAAGCCTATATATGATTTCCTGAGGCAATTGCAAAAGTATCTAAATTGAAAACTTCGAAACCGGTATGGTAAGAGTTTGAGACAATGACCGAAACCCTGTTCTGAGACCGAGTCGAAGACGAAGGTCGAAGAACAGGGTTTCGGCGCAAAGAGTATGTG
>WQZU01000040.1 GCA_009780575.1 Candidatus Methanomicula labiotermitis | reverse complement strand
CCCTTGTCCTGATAATGACCGACGAGATACGTAAGATAGATGCAGATGTCGGCGATGAAGTGTCAGTCACCATTTCTAGGTAATAACAGAAAAGGAAGAAAACACCCCGCAAAGCGGGGAAAGACCATGAATAACGTTTTAAACGTATTCATTTTCAGGATCACCCCCACGAAGTGAGGAATATATACGTGATCAGTTGTTTCTTCCTTACAATGATAAATAAATTACGACTATACAAGATCACGGATTCGCAGGAGAATTGACATGCCCGATGAATCCTTAGATCTGCGACACAGCGAAGAGTACCGACAACTCAAGATCAAACACGCACACGAAGGCAGCACATGGGCCGCCGGAGATCTCTTCGAGCAATACGTCGCCGACAACATTTTCCCTGATGAACATTTTTCGATCGTCGATTATACACCGCGCCGCGAAGATATCCGCGGCAGAAAGATTGAAACCGTTACCTTCTCTCCGGATTTCATTTTCCGCGATCGAGCGACCGATGAATATTTTTTCATTGAATGTAAATATCGAAATCGCCTCGACAAAGGCCGGCTGAACTTCTGCACCAAAGATAAGCTCGAAAAGTATCGCGCACTAAAAAATCGAAGAAACATGAAGCTGTTTTTCATTGTAGGTTTAGGCGGCGAACCTTACGATCCTGATGATGCATTCTGCTTCGATATCGACCGCTTGGAATGGGGAAATCCCTATATCAGCAACTGTGCCCGGCACTCCACACTTGGCGGCTACTTCGAATCCTTGGAACAGCTGATTAATATACGAGGGCTCGATGAATAATATGTCATCATTCTTCACCGTCCTGGTATAAACAAGGACGCTGTGCATAATGCCCTCAGCGGATCTAAGACCGCCAAGGTATCGCGAATCCTCGAGCTCATCGATGAGGAGTTCATCGAAGAACAGATCAATCCAATGACAAAAAAAGAACGGACTATATCTCACAACGAAAGGACGCCGGATAGCCGAACTTGCCGAACAGATGAAAGATGTCCTTCTCGATCCCGAGAGTGCCGACACCGAGGGCGCCGGTGATGGGTCCGAAGATTTCATTGTCTCATCTCCGCAGTCTCGGAATCCAATGAAACCGTGATATTTTTCAGGTCATGGCTCCCGGGGTGCGCCCCGTTGTCCGGATCTGCCGTTACCGGCTGCGCAGCTGCCGAATGTTTCAGACGTTATCCAGTCCTGCATTTCCTTCAGTACGATCGTCACCGGTTGCTGCTTTGATCATGCCGTCCCGATACCGTTCCCGGGCGTATTCCAGTACCCGCTTACATTCCGCGTTACCGCAGATCTTCTCTCTCACCTTGTCTTTTCATTTCCCGGGAAATGCGGTCATGCCGCATAGCCGTTATTTTCCTGCACTCAGGCGTTATTGTGTCTTAGTCATCGCCCATTTTCTACACCCGGGTATTTTCCCCAAGGATCACCGTTTGGGAGAAATGAATTTTTCCACTCCGTGTAAAAAATCAATATCTCCCTGCTCTAAAGATCCTTTGAGGAAAAACCTCAGGTGAACAAAAATGAACAACGACCAAAGACTGACAAACGCTTTCAGCACAGCAGGAAAAGAATGCGGCTATGACTCCGTGACCGCTGAATTCACGGAAACGAAAGAATTCAAGGTGAAATGGAGAAGAAGCTGCGGATGGGCGGAATTCAAGGTAAGCGATTACCTGAAGGACGCACCGGAGAGTGTGCTGCTGGGACTGGCAAAACTGATCTTCAGCAGGATATCCGGGATGAAGATCAAATATCCGAAGGAAATGCAGGACTGGATAACGTCTGAAACATTCGTCAAGAAAGCGCAGCCGTTATATATGGCGAGATCCCGAAACATGACGAGGACAACCGCAGGGGAGCACAAAGACCTGAACGAATCATATCAGCGGCTCATCGACTCCGGACTTGTAGAGAGAGATGAGAGCCTGAAGATCACTTGGACCAAGAGACCGAACACCAGACGCATCGGATTCTGCTCGGTACTGTGCAAGGTCATCTGCATAACATCGGCGATAGACAATCCGGATGTCCCCGACTTCGTGGTCGATTACATCCTGTATCACGAGCTGTGTCACCTGAAGAAGAGATTCGATCCGTTCGGTGAATCACACGACATCGCATTCAGGCTGCTCGAGGACAAGTTCGAGAAGAAAGCGGATGCGGAGAAGATCCTTGCGAAACTGAGGTTGATACTCTAAGGCGCACAGCGCCACCCTTTAAAATGGAGATGTTAAAAATGAACGAATACAAAGTAATTATCCCCGCGTCCGGATACGGACGCTCTCGTCAAGACGAACTCGTCCTAGGACACACTGAATCTATCGATGAAGCTATTCAATGGATGAGAACAAGCAACAGATTGAGTCAATGCGGACCGCCTGCGGAAATCTGGGAAAAGAATGCAAACGGTTGGTCCAGATACGGTGACGAATGATAGTTCACCCAGAAACCCTTTCCTTTTTTTCCTCGAATCCAAATAATGGTGCGAACAGTGAACTTCTCAACGACCAAGTCAGAAGAAGTTCGCACCATGTCTAGACATCCTGAAGAAAAATAAAAGGGTTTGCAAGGAAACCTAATGTCAATTATTTCCCGGGAAATAAACGACAGTATGACTGCGGATCCCGACGTCATCCAGCGACAAATCACACGTCCTGACATACGTCACCGGTTCTTATTCCGAACGCGCTCGAGCTCAGCGTCATAGTCCGAAGTCTTTTCGATCCTCATCTTGCGCAAAATGATTTCCCCGTCTTCGGCGTGGAACTCCATGAAGTCACCACGTTCGACACCAAGAAGATCCGTGAGCTCCTTCAACAATGTTATCCTTCCATTCATATCATATTTACTTCTTCCAACCAACACCATATCAGACACCTTCCTCTTCTCTCACTTTGATATCATCCGGAACATATGCGTCCGGGATGGCCATTACAAGATCAAGATCAGAACCACCTTCCTTCAAATGTGAAAGACCATTGTCCCTAAAGATCCTACGGACCCTATCAACATCAACCGTAAACGCCATGACAGGCAACTCATGATTATACTTCACTTCCTCAGGTTGAACATCATTGATCCCATGGAACCTACACAGAGCATCTCCGCATTTAGGACACGAACGAGAACGTTCCTCAGTAATGCGTTCAACGACCCTGAGTTCGCGTATGTGGATGCCGCCAAAATAATAGACAGATCGGTAATCTCGCCTGTATGCGTCCTTCACCCATTCGAACCATTCATCGGATGCCATGAGGGACAACCGAGGATTCCAATGAAAACCTTCAGGAAGATCCACTGAAGATTCGTTATCATATTGTCCGCCGATCGGAGTCGCCGGCGGGGTCATGAGAGCGTAAACGAACCTATTATCCGATGAGAACATACGCTCCATCCCAAGATCACCAATCGATCGATACATAATATTCCCTTCATCATCATACACCTTATCGCCGCCGACCTGATTGTCCGGAAAGAATAATTTCCAAAAACGACCGTCGAGGTCCGCTTCGCGATCGGGCCGTTCACTAGAACCGATGCCGGCATGAGTGAAGAGATAAGCCATCGTATGACGGACGGAGCGCATCTTCTCTTTTGAATGAATGAGTTTGATGATCCATTTTTTGCTTTTTTCACTTTCGTCCTCATCATCATCCATTCCGATTGCAATGCTGTCTCTTTCATTATTACGTCTTTTGAAGAGATCCGTGTCAATGAAACCGTAGCCGACACAATGGAAATGTGGGCCGACACGCCAATGATCCGCCTTTTGCCGCCACGGATGGAAAATGAGTGAACCAGCAAGCATTCCAGCGGTCCGAAGTTCTTCGGCTATCCGGTCACGAAGCCAAAGGAATGTATCATGATACTTGATCTGCTGAACCGCCCAGTCCTGCGGCGGTGAGATCACCCAATGACGAGGTTCAAAATTTCCAATGCCCTTCCGGATACAGAGATGCCTGAAAGCAATGATCCTCTGTTCTGCCTTTGCACCACGGCGGAGTGCCGTGTTGTTAAGACAGAAAGGACATCCGAGAGACCAACAATTGTACTTCTTCGCACGAGCATAATGCTTCTTATCATTTTTACATGAAACAAAGGATGAATGAATCGTAAAATGGAATTCACATTTTTTCGCAATGGCGCGAGCGTGATCACGTCCCGGCATAGACCACGTGATTATCTCCGAAGGATTACCTAAGTTACTAATGGCAGGATACATTTTTTCTATATCCTGTACGGGCAAATGCTTCACATACTTCAGAACCTCATGTCCATTGATCGCTGTATCTGTCGCGAGCTTCGCAATCTCAGCCGCTTCTATCCGGAGATCGAGCTCTCTGAGATTCCTCTCATCATAATCAATCTTAAAAATTGGACCAATTGAATCATTAGATTGCTTTTCAGTCTGCTTTACATTAACCTTTTTCATAGATTTTCACCTCTTTTAACTTAAAAAGTTTAAGCAGCGCTGCGCGCTGTTGAAAAGCGGATCTCTCCGCGAGGGGCCTAAAACCCCATCGCGTCGAGCTCCTTCGTTAAAAGCGAATCCCGACGCGAGGGGCCTAAAACCCCATCGCGCCGGGATTCTTTTATTGCGCACCGGTCCCCGGTGCGCTATCAGGACTGCGACCACACCTATGTTGTCACCCCACGAGAATAACATGGTGGTCGCAAGCGTCGTCGGCGGCGCCGGTGGCGGCCGCCTTGACGTCCCCTGTTCTTCCGTCTATTACATTCACTATCACATCGGGAACTTCTATGTCGGCCGTGCTCATCACGCGCTCAATATGCTCCGCTTTTTTATACGCTTCAGCTTCGCCGACTGATCTTATATCACAATCCCGCTCTTCTGCCCAATTAAGATGCTCAATCCTAAGACGCTTACAAAACCGTCGATGATGAAAGAGAGGTCCTGCATACTCGTTAAGTGTTGTACCAGCATCGGTCTTCCGCATGGTCATCACCATACGGCGAATTTCAAAATCCTTCAATGCATCCATCGACAACGTAACACCCCCTATACGGCTTACTTAAGACATCGCTCATGTGCTCCCACTCTGGAAAATGAAGTAACTCCCCGGTTTCAATGCAGTACCAAAATCCTTTAGGATGAAGATCGGACCGGTCCTCGATAATGCATGTAAGATACTCATTGATCGCGAGCTGCGCCGATACAAATTCCGGCCGCTCGGTTCTTGACTGGAAATCCGTCATTTTACACCGAAGCGAAAATTGATCAAGTGACTCAAAAAGACCCTTATCTACGAGGATCGAATTTTGGGCCGTGATGATAAATCGATGATCATTATGTCGCGAAATCGTCATCTGCTGAACAATGTCCTTATTTTCCTTCTTCGACGTCGCACGCGATAAGAAATGAAGAGCCGTATCATCGAACACCACAATACATCGCTTACCTGCGATATCGCGCATACGGGAGAATGACACGCTGCGATCTCTAATGTGCGGCGGCAGAGCATCCATTACCCGCTGCGGGTAAGAGAAGAAAGCAATCCTCTCATCCGGAAACCACTTATCCAGCAAAAAATAACACAGGGTCGTCTTGCCGGAACCGCCGGCGCCGTAGATAGAGAGGATCCACGCGGCACGATTCCGCAATTCCTCTCTAAGCTTGATCGTCATCGTCTACCTCCGATCCGAAATACTTCTTCTTCAGTTCTTTGAGCGGATCACGTATATCTTGTAAATATTCAAAAATACCATTGATTTTAGGATCCGTCGGATCGAGTGTCATAACCGACTTCCATCTATCCTCTTCAACGGCCCTTATTGACATCTCAGCAAAACATTCTCCCAGGACTTCCGGAATATCACGCACTCGCCGGAACGCATGCAGTGAGTCGGCCGCGAGCTCCCGAGTAAAATTGAATGTTTGAGATCTCGAAAGAAACTCAAATGCTGATGTCTGGTGTATCCACGAAAAATGGAAACCTTTCTCATCCCACTTCTCAATAATGTATATGGGCACACCCAGCGACGTTGATTTTGGATCAGGACTACCATTTTTTGGCGTCTTCGCATAAAGATCGCGACCGATACGGATCGGATCAATGATCCCCGGACGATCCGAGTCAAGCAGTATCGCTTGAACACCGTCATCCTCAAACCATGCATGGCGGAACGCGAAATGTGCGATAATAAGCGAAGCTATCGAAACGAGAACCACGACCCAGTGAACAAATATCGCTACTAAGACAAGAACAATGAAAAGTCCGAGCCCTCGCATGATCGCCCTGAATACCGGGTGCGGACCGGACAGCCAATTCCAGAAGGTCATACGATTATCATTGACGGATATATCCGCCGATCTCTCTGATCCAGGCAATCCTTTATCCATACCGTACTCCCTCCCGGTTGGCATCGCGACGGCGACGATAGGACCAGTAGAATGCACCGATCGATACGACCATGCATGAGAGGCCGACCTTCAGATACTCCCACAGAAGCTCGGAATCCGTGAAGGTGTGAATGACCACATCGGCACCGGGTGTAAGATCGCTCCACAGAAGCATCGCTCGGACATCGAATAGAAATACGTGCTCGATCCCGTCAAGACTGATCACGACAGTATACCGATGCCCTGGGTCGTAAGTATGGGATACGATGAGCAGACCGTCAGAAAGCACACTGTCCGTAAGCGATCCATTGACTCGGATATCCACCTGGCCGATGTGATACAGATACCAATCGACGTTAGAGAATGCAAGCGTGGAGCTGGGGAGTATGGCGAGCGTCAGACCTATGCCGCCATCCCTGAAGCTTATGCCGTGCACATCTGATGTAGGTGCTCCGGTCTCGGACGCTTGCGCGGACGGGGAGAGGAGCACGACCAACATCATCAATGCGCCAACCGCGGCGCATAGCAGAAGCTTACGGTTCATCGGAGACCACCGCCTACACCTGACCGACCGACCGTGCCGAGCACACCGCGAAGGATTATTCCTCCGCCCAACACACCGAATACGAGTCTTATCGCAATGACTGACAAATCCATCCCAAAAATGGACAGATGGAAGCTTGTGAGTGCGACGAATTCAGGCGCGAAAAATGCAATTCCGCCGAGGGCCAGACCTGCAATAATGCTTATCATCGTCCCCCTCTCCCTTTCCTTCGGATAAGTCGATGAGTCTTGCGGCTGGACATCCAGGACATGAGCATGAAGAATAGCATGCACATTATACACACAACTATCAGTACCGTCAAGAGCTCCATCTGTCCGATCAACACACTTAGATCCATATAGATAACTTCCAATCCGTCATAGATCGGATCGGACACTGTGTCTGAAATAACATTATCCAAAACATGATCAAGGACCACGGTGCCGATGACCGATGCACCGATGATCGCAATGATCGGAATCCACGCAGGCATCAGTAATCCCCCCTCGCTATCCGTCGATTTCCTCTTACGCGCATCAAAATGAAGAGCGCGAGAAGAGCGAAGATCGCAATTAATCCTAAATTGATGAACTCATTCGCCAGCTCAACTCCGAAGATGCTGAGCAGACCCGATATTGCATCAGCGACGGGGTTGCCACCCTGAATGACGCCCCAGATATGCGCACCTGTGACACTGAATATCGAGATAACGCCGGCAGTCCGCATGCGGATAGATGCGAATCCGGACGCAATACCGGATGCCGCCCTTGCACCGCCGGTTGCGATGGGTCTGGCGGCGGCACCAGCGGCGGCACCCACATTGCGAGGAATGAGCCTTGCACCGATCCTTGCGGCAGATGCGCCGATCGCTCCCAGGATGGAAACTGAAAAGAAAATGCTCATTGGGACCTTCATTTTCTATCTCTCCTCGAAACGAACTTAACCCAAGGCGTGGAGAATATCGCGCACGTCACAAGAAGCACACCGACCACGAATGCGATCAGAGTAGCGATCGAATCAATAACGCTTATGGACACCCCCGAATTGAAGAATAGTACTTCATATATGTATGGATCAATAATATTATAGCCTGGAACAGAGATATGAAGTACTATATTGGGATGACTAGCAGAAAATATTGCACGATCCGTATGCGTCAGCGTCAGTCCGAAGTGACCCTCTCCTATATGCTCAAGCGCTATCGTCTGTCCAATGCTACCCATCTGAAGTGTCCGACTCTGCAGTAACACAGAAGTCACACGCGGATCATCCGTCACTAGTTCTATGCGCACAACATCATGCTGCGTAAAAAGCGTCCTTTCTCCGGCGAACAGAACCAAATTTCCCGTCACGAGATTACCATTCCACATGAAAGGCCGTAGCTCGTCGGAGCTGTGGAATGTTGTATTTTCCGTCGTATGTGTATCCATTACCGATACCATCATAGGAACACTCACAACAAGGAATGCCGCGAGAATTGACACGCACACCATCCGACCACCAATTGACCGTTTCATAATCACGGCCTCCTGATAGCATTCCGTATCTTATCACGAGAAACCCATGGTGTGGAAAAGACACAAGAAAAAGCCGCTCGAGTGAGCGGTTGTTGAGGTTTACTGGACAAGCGCAGCATAAGATCACCTCACGAGAGCGCGGCCTTTCGTCACGGTGAAATTTTTGATCATCACAACGGACATCGCAAGCATACCCATCACAAACATCGTTGCTCCGAGAGACGCAAAAGTTATTCCCAACTCTATCCACCGATACAAATTCACAAAATTGTCAATGCAGATTGCCAGACAAATACCGATAGCACCCATCGCGAGCAAATTCCATCGTGTAGTCTTACTAAACACACGAAGCAGCATGAAAAGCACGGCAACGAAAAATCCCGTTCCGATCACTATCGCCACTATATCTATTATATTCATTTTTTCAACTCCTTTAGTTTATTTCTTACCTTTTCCTGTGTCATCCACGGCGTAGAGAATATCGCACAAACAACCAGAATCACTCCAATACCGAAAGACAGAAGCAATGCGAGCATGTCCAAGACATTGATCGGAAATTCCGACGAATAGAGTGACACCTCATGAATAAATGTTGAGTGATACGAGGTGCCCGACGCCAGCGTAGTAAACATTACTCCGATGTGCGAGCCTCCGCCCATAATAAATTGCCGATCTAAATATGACAGGACGAAAACGAAATGTCCGCCGCCCAAATTCTCCATCTCACCAACTACATTCCATGCCCCCATCGCAGGAGTAGTACGAATCAAAGTCGCCTCTAAAACTCGAGGATTATTAGTGAATATCTCTATTCTAACGAGTCCATCACTAATCATCGTTCTCTCTCCAATCAGCATATTATATGAGAAAGAGTCACGACTCATCGTCGGATGATCCTGAGATGACATGAGCGACACGTCACCTGTGTGAGAGTCCATAATGGACACCACAGCGGGCATCGACACCACTAACAGACACGCGAAGAGAGAGTAACAGACCGCTCGGTTGAGCAGTCGATTATTGATTGGTTTCATCGTGATCCCCCTTACTTACGATAGCGGTTATGCACCGGCGTCGAAGCCGAAGATCGAGGCATGCCAAACCAGTGAGGATAATCCTCCGCCACTCGATTGACAGCCGCGAGCTTGGCCGGATCCTGCGGATTCTCCCTTACCGCTCTCAAATACTTTATGCGGGATGCTCGATCCCGCTTTTTGAGAAAACGATACGTTTTCAAAGTTTGTCCATCATACGTCCTTTCTTCCGCCGAACGAGTCTTCACATGGTACTCACCGGATTTCGCTCCCATGGATCCACACCTCACACCTTGTACTTCCTCGTCAGCTCGAGAGCTGCGTTGACATCATTTATCGTCCTGCCTTTCCTCTTCGATATCTTGAGACCGCGGATGACCCTCGCATAATCCTGAAGGAATTTCCCATATTCATCAATGAGATCTGCATCCCCGTGAGGTAAGTCAATGAATTGATCATTTATGAGAACCGTTTGCTTCAATTCTGATGGACCATAGTCATTGAGCTCGGGATCCCATACCCTAACTTCTCTAAGTCCATGGTAGATATCCCCTTTCTGGAAGATCATTACCTCTGTTCCCTTGAGATCCTTTGGCTTCTCAATAGCGGGAGTTCCATTCTCACTCTGTACTTTCGCCAGTGTAGGCGTCTCTTTTTTGTCTTTAGCGTCTGCTATCATTTTTATCACTTCTTGTGTTTTGAAAAAAGTTTAAGAAATTGTTTAAGGGAGATAAAAATATGAAAAGTCGAAATTAAGCGACACCTCCTACCATAGATTCCACTATGACCGCAGAGTTAATTATCACATCAGAAACAGCATGCCAGCTAGGACGCAAGGAGTAAAATCTCGCCCTGTCCACTCAGTTCTTCTTCCGGTGCAGTATAAGGGTTTTGTCGATGTCCTTGTAATGGCGGTGAATGTACTTCTCCGCCCATGGTATCTCAGAGGGTTCTTCGATCATCCGCATTATGCCGTTTTTCTTCGTGAACACTAAGGTCGGAGATTCCCCGCTGTTATCGTAGACATATGCTTCGTCGGCGACATCTATGTAATCTTTAAGACGGTCCATCGTTCTCTCATATCTGGAGAAGATCTTCGACATCTCGACGTCATGGCCTCCTCTCTCAACCCTTTTCCGAACTCTCTGAGCACACAGTTCTGCGCTTTCTGTCGTTACGAACAATATCTCTATCTTGTAGCCTTTCGATGCGGCCTTTTTCAGAAAATCGATCTTTTCGTCTGTTGAACCGACGGTCTCGAATCCGAAAGAGATGCCGTGTTCAAGCAGACTACCCCTAAGGAGTTCGCACTGTTTCATAGCAAAAATATACCTCTCGGTAATATCCTCTATATCCGAAACCCCTTTAGCGTAGTTGTCCGGATTGATTATGTTCTCTCCGTAGTCCTCCGCGATGCCGGATGATATGACGATCGAAGATTTACCGGAACCATTCGGCCCTATGACTGCCAACAATCTGCGGTCTGACAACAGATCACTCTTTCCTTTTGCTGACAGGGCGGGTCTTCTTCAGGTCTGATGACGGGACAGGGTCGAATTTGGACCTGTAGCTGAATTCGGATCCTTCTCCTACCTTCGACACTCTTCTCTGAAACTCCTTTGATGAGATGTAGGATTCCGTACATTCTTCCGTCATGAGATTACCCCAATCAGAGAACTTCGCTACCTTTATTTTAAGTTATTTGTGTCCGTGACAATAATCAATAAGGCCGCCCGTCTTTCAATCCTTACCTTTAACAAAGTGCTTCTCAAGATATTTCAGCAGATGCTTGTCATTACGGATATTAACGCCTTCTTTCCGTAACTTATCATCGAGTTTGTATTCTTTCAAACCGAAAATCTGCGCGTGTAGTTAATTCCTGATCCGCTTTATGGTGTGTTTTTTCATTGCTGGCCGTGTCCGGGCGACACCTTTATATACATATACCTACATACGGTATATGTAGGTTAAT
>WQZU01000039.1 GCA_009780575.1 Candidatus Methanomicula labiotermitis | reverse complement strand
TGCCCACAGTGTACCGTCTTCTCTGATGGCCATTGTATGAGCGCTTCCGGCTGATACATATTTCCATGTATCCGATCCGATCTGAACCGGTGATGTTCTCTGTGTGGTGGTGCCGTCACCGAGTTGGCCGTAGATGTTGTAACCCCATGCCCACAGGGTGCCGTCTTCTTTGATGGCCATTGTGTAACTGCCTCCTGCTGATACCGATTTCCATTTGTCCGATCCCATTTGAATCGGAGAGAGTCTCTCTATGTTGGTGCCGTCACCGAGCTGACCACTACTGTTGCTGCCCCATGCCCACAGGGTGCCGTCTTCTTTGATAGCCATTGTGTGACCGTTTCCGGTCGAGACTGTGAGGAATTTATAGTTTTCATATATTGTTGCCGTGACCGTTGCCGTTCCTGTGTTCGGCGCCGTTAATGTGTTTCCGTATAATGATGCGCCTGTTGTGCCTGCGTCCTTGATGCTCCAGGTTATCGTCTGGTTTGTCGCGTTGATCGGTAATACTGTGCCCGTAAGGGTCAATGACATTCCAGCCAGCGCTGATGTCGGTACGTTCGTTATATCGGTCACTCTGATGTCAGCGCCGATCGTGTCATGGAAGTATCTTTCTCTCTCATTTCCGTTTTCGCCTGTCAGCATTGATAGCGATGCGGTCAGAAGGA
Source organism: Candidatus Methanomicula labiotermitis (assembly GCA_009780575.1). Classification (GTDB taxonomy): domain Archaea; phylum Thermoplasmatota; class Thermoplasmata; order Methanomassiliicoccales; family Methanomethylophilaceae; genus Methanomicula; species Methanomicula labiotermitis. The sequence goes on along the minus strand of WQZU01000039.1, from coordinate 11,244 downwards.
TAATGACGGCGAACATTGAGATCATTGCTTTTGGTTTCATGGCCGCTCTTAAGAAATTGAAGGTCGGATGATTTTTTCTCCCTTCTTCTTCTGCCCTTTTTATTATTGCTTTCTCTGCTCTTATGCTGTTGCTTCCGTGATTACGTGAATCCGGCCCTGCTCTCCTATTTCTCATGGATATGCCTTCTTTAGTTTCTCTTGGTCGGCTTCTGCCGTTTTGCGTTCGGATGCGGATTTTTTTTAATGCGGTTTTTTCGGAGGTTCTGCACTGTCTGTACAGCATCCGCTGAAACTCCTACTTTTGAATATGGCCGATGAGACTCGAAAACGATCATTCGGAACAGCGGAGACTCCTTCCGGAAATCGTTTTCCGGATCGGTTGTTCGGTGCCTCCGCCGGTTCGTACGTTGTTCGGCCTATGGCGGCAGTTTTACTTTGTAATCGCCGTTAACACCTTACAAACATATAAAAGTTACAAAAAATTCTGATAAAAATCGTTTATATTCGCGGTTTTCCTCGGTTGAGGATGGAAAAGAGTGCGGCTTATTATCTATATCATAGTAAACGGATTACGCTGACGTTATCTGCGTCTCGTTGAGTGCATCATCAGAAGACATCGAACACCTTCAGGCCGCCTGATATCGCCAAACGCCTTATCTTCTCTTTGGCCTTCGCTGATCCTTCGATTCCTATCATTCGCATACGTTCACTGAGCAGAGGACGGCCGTTCAGCGTGTCAAGATATATTCTCTGCGTGCCTGTCGACAGTACCGTTTCAACGAACTCGTCCTCATGCCCTTCCAATATTGACAGTATCGGGCCGGCGAGCGCGTATGTGTCGATGTCTTCATCGGTCAGCACCTTCAGCGCATGAAACCTTCTTGACGGAGCGGGAGCACCCGGTTCCATCAGCTTTGAGACATTCTCGTCAAGCGATGTTACCGTGACGCCTACATCTCCGTTCATTCCCGTAAGTACGTTAATATCGCGAAGTATCAGATCGGATTTCGTATGAAGATGTATCCTCGTCCCTTTTGCTTTCAGCTTCATAAGACATTTTTTCGTCAGTTCGAATCTTTCTTCCGCCGGCTGATACGGGTCGGTGGTCGTTCCGATGCCCACGGTTCCTTTTATCGCCGTCAATTCCTTTCCGAGCCTGCTTTCGATCCCGAGTCTTATCTTTATGATGTTCCAGTCATCCCATTCCGTGTGCGTCACTTCCGGCGCATAGCAGTAAAGGCATCTGTGCTCGCAACCGCCGTACGGGTTCAGTGAATGATCGATCCCGGGAAGCTTTGACGGCGACAGTGCTTTTTTGCATTGCATTGTCTCATATCTTCCGTTCCATCCTTTCCCGTCGGTGAAATCAAGGAGACTGGACAAAATCGTCTAGCCTCCTTTGTGTGAACCAATCCTTCAGTATCCCGGAGTTGGCGATCCAAGTCTTCCTCGGTATTTCCATCACTCGCTCAACATGCTGAAGCGCCGCTTCCATCGATTCATATTTTTTCGGACGCGTTTTCAATGCCGCTCTTACGTTCTCGCGTACATTCCAGACGCCCACGGGCATCACGTATCCGGAATGCGCTTCCCTGAATATCACCGCGCCCGCCTGCCTTTTCTCACGCATCAGCAATTCATTCACCGCCATCCTCGCCGCGTAATAACAGCCGCCTATCTGCGCGTATTCCGTGCGGCCTTCGTAGAACTCGTGATCGGATATTATCTCTATCCCGTGTCCGCCCTGGTTCCATGTGGTGTTCGGATACCACGCTTCTATAAGCTCATATCTCCACGAGCACGGCATCAGCAGTATGCACCATCTGTTGTCCAATTGTTCCCACGGGTATATGCGGAACTCGTCTATCGTGTTGTTATGCTTCGTCGTTTTGAGAAGATCTTTGCCTATCATATCGTCAACGGCGGTTATGCTCCATCTGGTGGGTACGAACCTTCTGTTCTTCTCAACGCCCATCGTTCCGACGGCGAATGCTTTCTGTATCTCCGATATGAGCGTCCCGTTCCTGTATGCGGACAGTACCGCTTCAACGGCGCGCATATCCGTATCGTAGAACGATCTTTCCAGATTGCGTTCGAACTTCGGGTTTCCGATCGTCATCTTCTCCATCTTTGCGGAAGGTCCGAACGGTTGTATCTCATCATCGAGTATCACACGGCCTCTGGGTTTCTGCGTGAATAAGGCTTCAACCTCAAGCGGCCTTTCCGTCAGTGCCAGTTCCTGAACGTTGTCGACGATCCTTCCGCCTTCTTTGAAATTCCTTGCATCTATTCTGTATTTACCGCGGACGAGGTTGAATCTGAAATCAACGATCTCGTCGATGCTCTTCCCTATCCAGAATTCGGGTTTGTCCATGAGCGACGTGTCACCGAACATCGGAGGGATCAGCGGCCCGATCTCCACCTTCGGATAACCGAAACGGCCAACGAAAACCGCAGGCGGGCTGCATCCTTCTATGTCCTTGGCGTCAATGAGCTTCATTGTCTTATGCTGCGAATAGAACTTTATCATCAGCGGACAGCGGCTCTTGCCGCACAGCATCCTCGATCCTTTGCACACTATGCACGACCCGGAACGCGTGGCGGAATTCTTCTCCGCCATCGTATCAAAGAATGCTGTGTCTCCGTTCATCATCTGTGTCTTCGTTTACTTATAATGGCGGCCATTGAGCCTGCGCCTATGCCGTTGTCTATGTTCACGACCGCCAGTCCCGGTGAGCATGTCTGAAGCATGGACATCAGCGCCGCTTCCCCGTTCCCTCCGTATCCGTATCCGGTGGATGCCGGCACCCCTATGACCGGAACGGACGACAGGGATGCGACAAGCGAGGGAAGCGCCCCTTCCATTCCGGCGACGACGATTATCACGTCCACGTTGTCGTTGAGCATGTCCTTCATCGGTTCAAGGACCCTGTGCACTCCCGCGACCCCGATGTCATATGATGTTACACATTTGCATCCCATTGATTCTGCCATTAACTTTGCCTCTTCCGCCACCCGTATGTCCGATGATCCCGCGGTCAATATGCCTATCAGTCCTCTCTTCTCATTTCCGTCAGGTTTCCCGACGGATATCATTGAAGCATCCTCGTGATACGTGACCTCATTCTCGGTGACCGCGGAGACAACGGCGTCATAGTGCTCCTTGGATGCCCTTGAGATCAGAAGAAATTTTCCTTTCGGGATCCTTTTCGCAACATCGGCCACCATCTTCGGTGTTTTTGCGAGCGCGTAGACCACTTCGGGTATGTCCTTTCTCATCTTGCGGCCGTGATCGAACACCGTGTGCCCGTTGACCCTTTCAATGTAATCCATACGCAATATCTTCTCCGCTTCATCGAGGGACATTTCATTCTTCTTCAAAGATTCAAGAATGCCTTTAATATCCATAAGTGAACAATGTTGCAGCAATATCTTAACTTTCTGCTTTCACTTGACGAATTGTTCTCAGGTGTTACGGAAACATACCGTAGCAAGGACACCGTTATATATTTTCGAGCAGTCTGAATGCCCGGGAACATTGTATGAAGGAGTGGTCTCTGCTTTGCGATCATATAGCGTCAATGAAAAAGGCGGTCGTATCTTTCTCCGGCGGCATAGACAGTACCGTAGTTCTTGCGGCCGCCGTTGAGACTCTGCCCGACCATATTGCCGTGTTCGCCGACATTCCGATGCTGTCGAAACGTCAGAGGGCCATTACAAACAATGTCGCAAAAAGGCTGGGCGCCGACATGGTCACCGTAAAACTGGAATGGGACGATATGGAAGGTGTTCGCGACAACACGCCGGAAAAATGTTATTTCTGCAAAAGGGCGATCTATTCCGAAGTTAAGCGGATTGCGTCAGAGAATGGATACGTACACTGTCTTGACGGCGAAAACATATCCGATAAAAGCGAAGACCGACCCGGAAGGAAAGCGGCGTCCGAGTTCGGGATAATAAGTCCGCTTATGACGCTCGGGTTTGAACGAGACGCCGTCAGAAAGATGTTCGATCATCTTCAGCTTAACATAGATGTTCAGAAAGAGACATGCATGGCCACCCGGATCCCCGAAGGCGTACCGTTCAATGACGCGGATATCCTGATGATCGATGAATGCGAAGAGATCATACGCAATATTTCGCATGTTAAACAGATAAGGATGAGGCTGCGTGACAATTGTGCCAATCTTCTGACGTCACCTGACAGTATTCATAAACTCATTGCGAAGGAAAATGAATTATCCTCTGCGCTTTCCGTGAAAGGTATACACAGGATAACGATAGATGAGAAAGGGTATGAAGGATAAGTGGAACAAGAGACGATCGGCTCCTGAGAGCCGTTGCAAGGGTCCGTCTCCTGTAACACTCCTGAAACGCACTTTCACTATATAACGTGTTCTTTTTCACACAGGAAGATCAGCGTTCTTTGCCGAATCTTATGCGAACGGAGTCCCTGTGCGCGATCAGACCTTCCGCTTCCGCTATCGTCTCTATCACGGATGCCATCTCCTCAAGACCTTCTTTTGATATCATCTGAATGGTTGACGTCTTCCTGAAATGCGCAACGTTGAGACCTGACGAAACCGCTGCATTCCCTGCGGTCGGCAGTATGTGATTCGTTCCTGATGCATAATCTCCGGCGGCGACCGGGGAATACGGGCCTATGAATATCGAGCCGGCGTTTCTGACTGTGTTCAGCGCGGCCATCGAATCCGCGACCTGTAACGAAAGGTGCTCCGGCGCCATCTCATTCATCGCTTCGATGCATTCCTCGACCGATCTTTTTACAATATACCCGGAGTTGTTCAGCGCCTCCTTTATTATGTTCAGTCTCGGAGACGATGACATCATTTTCTCCATCTGGGACCATACTTTTTTCGGTAATGATGCGTCGTCGGTTGCAAGCACGCATGCCGACGACGGATCGTGCTCAGCCTGCGCGAGTATGTCCGCCGCGATGAATGACGCGTTTGCAGTGTTATCCGCAACTATCCCTATCTCGCTCGGTCCCGCAGGGAAATCTATTTCCACATTGCTTCTGAGCAGCATCTTGGCAACCGTGACGTAAAGATTGCCCGGCCCGACTATCTTCTGAACCGGTTCTATCGATTCCGTTCCTATTGCCATGGCGGCTATTGCCTGCGCCCCTCCTGCCGTGTATATCTCGTCCGCGCCGGCTATGTCCATTGCGACAAGCGTCACCGGATCGGCAAACGGCGGAGTGCAGCATATTATCTCATCAACACCCGCGACCCTTGCGGGTATTATGCTCATCAGTGCCGTGCTCGGATACGATGCGCGTCCCCCGGGAATGTATGCGCCTATCCTCTCAAGCGGGGTGCTCTTCACTCCCAGGAAAACTCCCGGACTCGCTTCGAATATTTTAAGATCGGAGTCAAGCTGCATCTCATGGAACCTTTGTATATTGGCGGCCGCCGACTCCAGCGCTTCTATCAACTTCTCATCGACCTCATCGTAAGCGTCGTCTATTTCGTCTCTTGGAACCGTCACGGAATCTATGTCGGCCTTGTCAAATTTCTTTGCCAATTCGATAAGCGCCTTATCGCCGTCATTTTTTACCATGTCTATGATCCTAAGGACATCTTCCGTTACAGAATCCGTTTTGGAATTGCGGTTCTTTTCCCAAAAACCCTCGTCCAGCTGCTTCCACATGTGTCTTTGATTGACCACCGATGATATAAAGGTGCTCACGGAACGTGCGGAAGGCAAGTTTTATCAATATGTTGCACGCTGATATGATGAAGGGAAATGGGAAAACTATACGCAGCGCTATGTGCCGGATTTTTCTCCGTGTCGTCGATCCTGATGTTCTCTCCGAACGCATCGGCGTCGGGTTCCGCGGCTTCCGGAGGTCCGACCCTGTCAGACCTTTTAGGTAAATGGGTAAGCGCTCTTTTTGATCCCGCTACATACATGACGTGGACGCATTTGGGCAGTTTCTTTGATTTTCTGAAGAACGAAACGTTTCTTTCGGTCTTCTCGTCAAGCTATTACAGTTCTTTGAACAGGGACAGCATACTCGGCTCAATACCGAACATCTTTTTCCTTGTGTGCATAATAAGCATAATACTTTCAATCTCCGTTGCCATCATTGAAGTCAGAAAGCTTGAAAGGAAGAAGCGCGTGGTCAGAAAATGAAAAGGATCACCTTGACGCTTCCCTGCACGCATCCAGTATTCTGATCGCCGCCGGATCTCCCGGATATCTTTCGTTTATTCCGCCCGCGAGCATCTTGGCCTCGAAGAAACGCGATTTTTCTATGAGGCAGAGGGCCATCGTCTCCAGTGCGCCTTTATGCACATGATCCGCATTCAGCGCACGGTACGCGTATGCGGCCGCCGGCGTTGTGCGCCCGTCGATCCTCATTACGTATGCCGCCAATGCTAACGAATCCGCATCCTTTTCGCCCTTGAGATTCTGTTTGGCCGTCTTGATCGCTTCTTTGCTCTTTCCCATGAGCACCAATGTCGTACAGAGATTCGCCATTGAATCATAAGACCTGTCATCCTTTGCCAGTTTTGAAGAGACCTCATACGCTTTTTTGAAGTCTCCGGTTGAACACAGTATTTCGGAAAGCAGTATTCTGTCCTCCGCCGTATGTGATGACAATTTCCCGATCTTAGAGAGCGCCTCTCCGCCCTCGCCCATCAGCAGAAGCGTTTTTGCCTTTTCACGCAGCATATTGTCTGTTTCTTCCTCATCCCTGATGATCCCGTATGCGTCGTCCGGCCTTCCGAGGTTCCTTAATGATAAGGCAACGTTCAGCCTCTCCTCTTTCCGGAACGGCGACATCCCGGCGATGCGGTTCAATATATTCTGACAGCCTTCCTCGTCTTCCACCACTTTCAATAACGAAGCGCATTTCAAGAGTGAGTTGACATCATCGCATGCATCGGCGATCCCTTTCACCTTCAGCATCGCATTTTCGTATTCATTGTTCCTTATATCCGTCTGTATACTTACGAACGCCTTTTCCGCATCCATCGGATCCTGCCACGTGTTCAATTGAAATAAACCTTTTGAGGCAGTTATTCGCCGGCATACACGGTATTTACGTGTATGTTCTATATATCCATGAACCGTTCGAGAGACGATGAAGATAATGAACGTCTCCGTGAAGGGGCTCTTCGGGCAGCATGATCATACTGTTAGCGTGTTCAGCGAAGGGATAACTTATGTGCATTCACCGAACGGCTGCGGCAAAAGCACACTGATCAGGATGATCTCGCTCCTCTTCACCGGAAAGACAGATGAACTGGAGAGCATCCCGTTCGAAAGGATGGATGTTTCATTCGATAACGAGACAAACGTGATCGTGGAAAGATCGGAGAGCGGACTGTCCTTCAAAATGCAGAAAAACAAGATACACACCGATCTGCGGACGGATGAACTCGGATCAATGGTCAAAATAACGTTCATACCGTCGGAAAGAACATTCATAAGAGCGCCGAACAAGCACATCGTCAGCGCGGTGGAATCGTATGCGCACGATCTTTATCTGAAATTGAAGGAAGCGAAGAAACACTGCAGTTCGGCTTGCGATCCGAATAAAACCGGTTGCGGCGGAAAAAGCGACGACGAACTGGTATCCTGGGCCAAGGACCTGAACGCAAAGCTTAGCTTTATGCGTGACGCGGGATTTGAGATCGCGGTTCCGAGCGGCATCCGATTCCCGCCGACGCGTTACGATCTCATCGAATCGAAGGAGAAGTACACCGATTTCGTGTACGGGATATCGGAATTCATAGAAAGGAATTATTATCTTTCGGAATCGGTGATAGTCTTCAGAGACATCATCAACAGGTTCCTTTCCGACAAGGAGATGCGGATCGACGGAAAGGGACATGTCGTTTTCATGATGAAGAATGGTTTGACATTACCGCTGAACAGCCTCTCATCGGGAGAAAAACAGATATTCATCATATTCTACCGTCTTCTTTTTGAAACGATGCCTTTCTCGTTCGTCATGATGGATGAGCCTGAAATATCACTGCACGTTTCGTGGCAGCAGAAGATGGGCGCGGCATTGAAGGACATTTCAAGACTGAGGGGTTTGCAGATGCTCATCGCAACGCATTCGCCGCAGATCATCCATGACGACTGGGATCTTACGAACGAACTGAGGGCTGGAAGTGCGTGAATACATAAGACCGACGGACATTGCCAACGAGATATCGATGAAGCGTTCGCTCTTCAGCGGTTCGTTTCTGGTGGTCGAAGGGGTCACGGACAGCCGGCTTTACGGTAAATTCATTGATAAGAATGAATGCGACGTCGTCGTGGCGCATTCAAAGGATAACGTCAGAACCTCCGTAAGGGAGATATTCCGCCGCAGAGGCGATCGGAATATCATCGGGATAATAGATTCGGACACCGACCGGCTGAAAGGTGTGGTCTATAACCATCCTATTTTCGTCACCGACTGCAGGGACATCGAAACGCTGATGATAAGAGGACATGCATTGGAAAGCGTCCTCTCGGAATACGGGGATCCGGGCAGGATCGATCCGTTCGTTGAAAGATACGGGGAGATAAGGGATGTGCTCATCGGATCGTGCTATCCTTTGGGCATTCTCATGCATATATCGGACACGAACGGTCACGGCCTTTCTTTTAAAGATCCGGACCACGCATCGTTCCTTGATAAAAGAAATTTAAAACCGGATATTGATGCTATGCTTGACTCCGTCATTTCACAATCTCCGCATTCACGTGTTACAAAGGAAGAACTGATGATCCGACTGGAAAAGGAATTGATCGAAAAGCGGGATCCGTGGAATGTGTGCAGAGGGCACGATATGGTAGCCGTTTTGACAATTGGCCTGCGAGAGATATTCGGAGGCTACAACAGTCAGTTCATACGCTCAGGAGGAGTGGCGGGCGCTTTGCGTTTAGCGTATGACAGGGAAACGTTCAGTGCGACGCGTCTTTTCATCGACACTTCAGAATGGTGCGCATCCGAAGGAATGAAGGTTTGGTCATTCTGATCATTCTTTTACGATATCTTCTTTTCTGATGCCTTCGGACGTTTCCATTATCTTCCGGACGCGTCTTTCGCTTTTTTCAAGTATCGCTCTGCAGCGGTCACGTATCTCAACCGCTTTCTCGTATATTTCCAAACTTTTATCGAGATCCAGATTTCCGTTCTCAAGCATGTCCACCAGTTCTTCCAGCGCTTTCAGACTCTCTTCGAACGTCATCTCACAGACCTTCTTCTCCTCTTTTTCCTTTTTATCCGTGTTCTCTTTCATTTCATGATCACCTCGTTCACTTTTGCTTTGACCTTACCGTCTCTCATCCTTATCTCGATGTTCGAGTTTTCCGATATCTGTGACGCGGACACCAATGCTCTGCCGTCCGCTTCCACGCAACTGTACCCTCTTTCCAAAACCTTCATGGGATCTATGGAATTCATTCTCTGTTCCGCAGAGTTCATATCCTTTCGTTTATCGCTGATGTTACGCAGCAATGACGAATCGGCCGTCACCGAAAGATCGTCCAAATTCATCATGTATTGGTTTACGGAGCCTTCAGCACGTTTCGGTGAGAGTTTAGCGTCAATTATCAGGAACACTCCGTTTTTGCCGTTGAGCGAAGAACGCACCGAGAACGATGAACGTCTGGAAAGTTCGTTCACCGCGTTTATATTGACATCTACCTTTTCCTTTGCCCTCTTCACGGAGAGTTTGGAATCCAGTATGCTGAAGCTGCTGCGCATTGCGGATATGCATGAAGACAGCGAACCGTATGCGCGTATCATCTTGTTCTCGAGGTTCCTCATCTCCGATGAAATGTCCGGAAGCGCGATCTCAGCGGCTGCGGACGGGGTCGGTGCGCGCACATCCGCTACCAGATCGGCTATCGTGACGTCGACCTCATGACCGACTGCCGATATGACGGGGGCCTTTGACGACATTATCGCTCTGGCCACGATCTCCTCGTTGAACGCCCAGAGGTCCTCCGAAGATCCGCCTCCTCTTCCTACGATCACCACGTCAACATTCTGAGTGTTTATCAGTTCAATGCCTTTTGCTATTGATGCGGCGGCGCCTTCACCCTGAACGAGGACCGGGGCAAGCAATATATCGGCGGGAAACCTTTTTGAGGCCGCCTTCAGAATGTCGTGTATTGCCACACCTGTCGGCGATGTTACAACGCCTATGATCCTCGGATATCCGGGCAATCCTCTTTTCCTTGATGTTTCGAACAATCCTTCAGCATTCAGCTTCTTCTTCAGTTCCTCGAGAGCGAGATACATCTCGCCGGTGCCGGACCTTCTCATCGTTGAGACGTTGAATTGATATGATCCTTTAACAACGTACATGTCCACGGAACCGAAGGCCGTGACCTTCATGCTCTCCGCCGGTTCAAACGACAGCGAATTCCTTGCTCCCCTGAATAACGTGCATCTGACCTCGCTTCTCTGATCCTTCAGAGTGAAATAATAATGTCCGGACGTATGCTTTGTAAGATTTGATATCTCTCCGGACACCCAGACGTCATTGAGCGACCTGTCCGATCCAAGGACCGCTTTCGCTCTTTCATTGAGGTCCGATACAGATATGGCTGACGTCACAGCCAATATACAGCATCTTTTGTATTTTAGTTTATCAGAAAGATGTTATATTCCGCTGCGCTTCAAGTATCATGAATGATGATGATATCAGAAATTCCATAGAACCGGAGCTGCGCGATGAGCTTTTTGAGATCGTGAAGCTTGTACAAAGTGCTCCGTACGCCCGTTCCAATGGTATTTGCGTCGTCAGCGTGAAAAGGAACGAAGTCCGTACAAGAATGCCTCTTGACGAAAGTAAGATGAACAGTATCGGGTTTGCACACGGTGCGGCGGTGTTCGCCATAGCGGATCATACTTTCGCATTCGCCGCAAATCTTCAGGGCGAAGCGCAGATAGTCCTTTCATCGAATATCGTATATCATCGGCCCGGTACAGGTAAAGAACTAACGGCCGTTTCCTTAAGGGTCAGCGACACGAACACCGTTTCCACGTATGACATAAAGATATACTGCGACGGGAAGCACATAGCTACCGCCGCTTTCATCGGATTCAAGATGAAGGACAGAATAAGATAAACGAAGATTCGCCTTTCATTTTCTGAACCTCATAAGCAAGAGTGTTGACAATACTGCGGCAACAGGAATACAAGGAACGATGAAAGGTATTATCGTTCTCTTCCGTTCTTCAGAGAAAGAGATATCAGGCGC
>WQZU01000038.1 GCA_009780575.1 Candidatus Methanomicula labiotermitis | reverse complement strand
GGTGTAGTTGTTTAGGCATAGACTCGGTATCTCAGAACACTTCTTTCACCTTTGCGTTCCGATTGTCAGCATCCGCACGGCCCAGCATCATGTTTTACAACACGTCCTGTCAAAGTCAGGATGTAATCATGTTCCGCAATACCTTCGTACCGCATGAATCTCCCATCTCGATGTTCTCTATCTCATTAACGGACGGATCGTTTGTTTCCGTCATATATCGTGTGTTCACGTAAGATATAATAACTTCTTGCAGCTATGAAGTTTCATGAGAGAAGACCTCCGAACGGAGTTCAAAGAGAGCTGGTCCGACAAGTGCTTACGTAGCGTCGCCGGTCTCGGGAATGCTGAAGGAGGAACGCTTTATATAGGAATCAATGACAAAGGTAAGGTCGTTGGTGTAGACGATATCAAAGGTCTTCTGAAATTGATTCCCGATCAGATACACAATAAGTTCGGCATTGTTCCGACGGTCGACAGCCACTCTGACAACGGTAAGGAATACATCTCCATCAAGGTGGCGAAACAGGATGATGTGCTGTTCCTCGACGGAAAAGTATACGTGAGATCAGGCAGCACGACGAGAGAACTGAAAGGACGCGAACTGAGGACTTATTTCATCAAGAGATTCAACATGTCCTGGACGGATGATCCGTGTCCGCAGGTAACGATCAAAGAATTGAATAACGTCTATTACGAGGATTTCAAGAAGAAAGCTTTCAGTAAGAAGATGCTAACACGGTCTGAATCCGAACTGAGCATCGAAGCATTGTTCAAAAAATTGGAACTGTCTGTCGGCAAGGACCCCAAGATGGGCGCGGTTCTGCTTTTCCATCCGGAGCCGGAATCATTCACGGGAGGGTCACGTGTCAAGATCGGTCTCTTCAACATCAGCGGATCGGAGATAATCTACCAGGACGAGCTGGAGGGTCCGCTGTTCCTCATGCCGGACAGGGTCTTGGAACTGATATTGACGAAATACACTGCGAATCCGATAAGCTATGAGGGCATATACCGCATAGAGAAACGACCGTATCCTCCGGAAGCTTTGCGGGAAGCAATCCTTAACAGTATATGTCATTCCGATTACGGTGCTAAAAATCCAATTCAGATCAAAGTGTTCCCCGATAGACTGATGATATTCAATAACGGAAGTCCTCCGAGCGACTGGACGGTTGAGACGTTACTAACGTCGCACGAATCCCATCCCGGTAACCCGTCTATCGCCGCAGTATTCCACCGGGCCGGCATGGTCGAACGTTTCGGGAGAGGAATAGAGAAGATCATGGGCGAATACAAAGACCGTGATGTTAAACAGCCGGTGTTCAATTTCACGGAGTCGGCGTTCAATGTGACTTTCTTCAATGAGAATTATGATGCCGATGCAATCAAAGATGGACTGCATCCTGGCACAGCGCAAAAGACAGAGAAACATTCCCTGTCCGCTACGCAGAAGTCCGCTCTGAGAATAATGATCGGTAAAGAATGTTCACCTTCGGAATTGAGGTCTGCGTTATCTATGGATAATAGGGCAAGTTTCCACAAAAATGTTCTGAAACCCCTCTTAGAATCCGCTCTGATAGAAATGACCATAAAGGACAAGCCGAACAGTAAGGATCAGAAATACCGCCTCACTTCAGAAGGAGTCAAAGCGATTAAAACAGATTGACACAACCGGCATCTGCCAACCCTAGCATCTGTCTACCTACTGTCTACCTACTGTCTACATACTGTCTACATACTGTCTACAGTGGAACATAGATTTCTGAATCACAGCAATCTCCAACTCCCGTTTTTGCAATAACAAGCCCGTGAGCTTTTGATATGCTGGTCCGGCAACGAAGCATATAAATATGTACATTGTTATTACCAATAACAATGGCATACAACGTTGTACAGAAGATCCGCGGAAAGTATTATCTGTATGAGGTCACCAGGGCGGATTGGGACCCGGAAAAGAAGAATTCGGTGCAAAAACGCCGTTACATCGGACCATGCGACGAGAACGGCGTTCTCGAGGAGGGCAGACGCAGGACGATGTCCGCGGCCGTCCCCGCGGAACAGAGACTCCACTGGAGCAAGAACCTCGGGCAATATCACCTTCTGACGGAGATCGCAAAGGGGTGCGGACTGGATGAGGACCTGGGCGCGGCGTTCGGCGAGGATGCCGCGAAGGACATCCTTGCGCTGGCCATCATGCGCATAACCCAGCCCGGAAGTCTCCGCGGGACGGAGGAGTGCGTTCAGGCAACGTACCTCAGGGAACTCCTGAACATAACCAAGAGCTATTCATCGCAGAGGATGACCGAGATCGTCAGGGGCATCGGCGATGATGTGAACGCAAGGAAGAGATACTGCGCAGGGAGGATCAAGGATTCCGAGGCGATCATATTCGATACGACCGCCCTGTTCTCATCGTCGAAACTGTACGAGATGCTCGAATACGGACGCAGATATAAGCGGACGGGGCTGCCGCAGGTGAACATGGGTTACGTCCATTGCGTCAACGCCGACGCCCCCGTGTACTACAAACTGTATCCGGGGAGCATAAACGACATCGTCACGCTGGTGAATCTGATCAAAGAGGTAAGGGCGATGGGCTCCGGGGCCGAACACGCCGTTCTGGACCGCGGGTTCTATTCCGAGAGCAATCTGCGTGTGCTGTATGCGGAAGGATTCGGATTCACGATCCCGTTACCGTCGGGGAAGGACCTCTTCAAGTCGCTCATATCACGGGCGATCGATGAACTCGATAATCCGGAGAACATGTTCAGGTTCCACGGCAGGACGGAGTTCTGCGTCGATATGACGATCGATATCCCGTTCAAGGATGTCGTAGACGTCAGCGGGAACGCCGTCGGCACGATCCGTGCGCTGGTGTACCAGAACAACGACCGCCGGAAGGATGAGATCGATACGCTTGCGATGCGCATAGATTCCGTGGAGATCGAAGCGTCGATGACGAAATGGAGCAAAGATAAGGTGTCCGAACTGTTCAGCGGAAGGAACGCCGAACTGAGGACGTTCTTCGAAACATCGGAAGGAGAGGACGGAATGATAGTAATGACGAGGAAGCGCAGCGCCATATCGTTCGCGATGCGCAACGCCGGTCGTATGATACTCCTTACCACGCTGACGTCGTCCCCGCAGGAGGTGCTGGGGACGTATCATCTCCGTGATTCGGTGGAAAAGGACTTCGAGACGCTGAAGGACGACATGGAGAGCGGGATCGAGTACGTCCGCGACAGCGTCTCGGCAGAAGGCGTGATGTTCATCCAGTTCATAGCGACCGGATTGCGCATACGCATGCGGAACCTGATACGGAACAACCCCCGGCTGAACAGAATGGGGATACCGATGATACTGAGGTCGCTGAATCTCATGACCGTCTCGAATGTCAACGGCACGTTGTTGATGTCCGAGGTGACGAAGAAGCAAAGGGAGATATTCGAATGGTTCGGCATCGGACTTCCGTCCGTGGCGCGGTCCGAGCAACCCTCTGCGTAAGTTTCACGTCCTTGTTATTGCAAGGCGGGAGTTAGGGTCACCCGGATGCCGTTTGTTCACAGCCTCCGCCGCGATGTTACCTAAACCGTATAGGTAATATCGAATCGCTGACCATTATGCCTCTGACGTTTATGCGACCCATTGAAATCTCGATCTGCGATCACTTTCTGATCGTGAGCTTTCCCGAATATCCGTTCGCCCGGATGCGCATACTCTTCTTATGCCGTGAATACGCTTCTTCCGCGTAGTCGATCACTCTGTTGAAGTAATTCGTCCTGAGCAGCCATCTGTTGGTATACATCCATAGTGCTACAATTGCAAATATGATGAAATAAAGAGGCAGCGGAAGTATGAATATCTTGAATATTTCCGCTATGTCCGGGTATGCCCACATCACGTAGAACGTAAGGAACATCAGTATCAGTACAAGGAAGACCATGATCGTCGGTTTCATATCGTCGTATATATTCCCGTCTATCGAAAATTGTTTGAAGCGCGGAACTACCATAAGGACCTGAAGTATACCGGCCACCATGAGGAAGACGAGCAGCGCGTTCCGTCCGAATATCTCCGCCTCTGCGGCCGGGGATATACTCCATCCGAAGTTCTTGAGGTTGCTGATGAATGTGTCGCCCGCACCGAACGGAGCATATGCAAACCCGAAAAGACCGTATATGCTTTCGAACACATTGTAGAACTCGCCGAAATGGAATATGCAGTACGTCAGCAATCCGAACATGGAGATCAGTATCGCCGTCGGTATCGCATATCTGAGGACCTCCGGCAATATGGAGCCTTCTATCTTCGACGGTTTGGCCCATATGACCATGAAGAAGGATATTATCGAGAGGCTGAGGAACGCATACACCATGGAAGTTATGGGAAGAAGCGGCGGCGCATGGAACATCACGGTTATCAGAAGAACCATGATCGCAATCACAAAATTCCTCACTATGTATATCTTCAGGATATTTCTCATTCCCGAGACTGTCCGATTCCCTTCCATCAGCGCCTTCGGAAGCGCGGAGAAGTCATCTGATATGAGGACCATGTCCGCCACACCTCTGGCGGCGCCGCTTCCGCTTTGTAATGCAACGCCGACATGCGCCTCCTTCAGGGATTTCACGTCGTTGACGCCGTCCCCTACCATCGCGACGTATTTACCGTTTGTTTTCAGTTCCTCGATAACCTGTTCTTTGTGATCCGGCTTCATTCTTCCGAATATATTGGCCTCAAGGATCCTCTTACTTCTCTCTTTGCCTTCCAGCTGGTCCAATTCATCGCCGGAGAGCAGATTCTTCTCGCCCGGGAGTCCGGCTATGGTGAACATTGCGCTTACGGCTTCAGGATCATCGCCGGAGATTATCTTTATGTCTATACCGTTCTCGATGAACGTGTCCATGGTTCTTTTGCAATCCGGCCTCACTTCATCCTGGATCGCGATGACCGCTATAGGCGTCAGACGTGAAAGGACCGCAGTATCGCTTTTGTTATAGAACGGACTGCCGTCGGCCTTCGTCAGAACAACCGTCCTGAGGCCGTTGAGAGAATAATTCTTTATCGCGTCTTTAATGCCCTTTGATTCACTCATCTTCTTGGACAGGACGCTGTATGCACCCAGGACCAAAGAAACAACCTCTCCCGTCTCTCCGTCCTCCACCTTTACGCCGGAGTATTTCCTTTCCGATGAGAACAATATCTCTTCGATAAGCCTGAAATCAGCGTCGCCGTATTCGCTCGATATCGCATCCACCGTCTTGTTGCGGCTGCCGGTGGCGGATGCGAACAGTCTGATGTACCGTTCCGCTTTATCAGGATTTATGAACGGTGTGATCTCTTTGAAAACAAGTTTGTTTGTAGTTATAGTACCCGTTTTATCCATGCAGACCGTATCAACATGACTCATGGATTCAACGGCGTTCGCTCTCTGAAGAAGTATTCCGCTGTCTGACATACGGACCGCGGCGACCATGTACGCCAGCACTATCATAAGAAACAGTCCGATCGGGACCATGTCCAGTATTATAACTGCCATCTCTAGGTTCTCGTCGGATCTCATACTGTCTCCGCTGACTATGATCAGCGTAAGCATGACCGCCAGATACAGCATTGCGATGGTCATCAGCATCTTCGTCAGCGTACCGATCTCTTTCTGAAGGGGGCTTTGTTTGTTATCGAATTTTTTAGCGCTCGCGAGCATCTTGGCCGCGAATGTCTCATCACCGAACGCCGTGACACGGTAATACCCGTCGCCGGTCACGCAGTACGAACCGGAATAGACTATATCGTCCGCCCTTTTTTTAACCGTTCTCGATTCTCCGGTGAGCAGGGATTCATCGACCTCGAGGGATCTCACGCTCAAAAGGACGCCGTCCACCAGCGCCTGGTCGCCGCCGCGCAGGAAGATCACATCGTCCTTTACTATCTCCGCCTGGTCTATCTCCGCTTCAGCGCCGTTCCGGAGAACGGCGACCCTCGGACGCATGAGCAAAGCGATCTTATCAAGACGTTTCTTGGCCCTTATCTCCTGGACCGTGGCGATAAGTATGTTCATTATTATTATCCCGGTCGCCGCAAACGCGCTTATCGGATTATCGAAGTAGAGAAGCATTGCGCCCAACGAGAAAAGTATCATGTTCAGAACGGTGAAGACGTTCTTCTTCACTATGTCCTTATACGTTCTGCTGACCACCTGTTCGACAGAGTTGATCTCTCCTCTGGAGATCCTTTCACAGACCTCGCTGTCGGTCAACCCCTGCAATTCCATAACACCCGTTAGACGCGTAGGATTATAAAATTGTGACCGTCATTCCGGTGCGTCCATACGTCCGATCCTTTCATAAATTTCGTTCATGCTCAATATGCCAACGTCTACGGATATGCCTTGTGAAACATAATCGATCATACATTTGACCGGCATTCCGAGAGACGATGCGGCGTGCGCGTACACGCTCATCTGTATCACGTATCTGTGTTCGTTGCTTCTGTTCATATCCGTTTTGAAGTCACGGATCTCCACGCGGTCATCGAATAACGCAAGCATGTCTATCCGGCCGGCGATCACAACGTCTCCGATGGGAAGCGTGCAGTCGATCTCAGACATTATCTCGGCGCCTTTCATCTGTTCGATGATCGTCCTTACGTATCGCGTTTCATCATTCTCTTCGCCCGGCGGTAATCCCGATATGATGCGCTGCGCATCCTTATGCACCTTTATCCCGTGTCCGACACCTTTTCCTCCGCCGCTCTCCTCATATTCACCCATTATGTCATGCAGCGAAATTCTTTTCCTTCTGATCTCGTAATCAGGTACAGACGGTCTTTCAAACACCGTGTCTGTCCGTTTCGACGAGATCCTTTCAAGCGCAGGTTCCGCGTCTTTCATGCTCCCGCTGCAGATGTCCGTTATGAATGTGGACGCACGGTCTCCGCGGCATGTCATCGTTATGTATTGTTTCGCACGCGACAGCGCAACGAAGAACAGGCGCCGTTCGCCGTCACGGTCCGGTTCATACACATTCTTCACAATATCCCATTTCCAGCAGTCGAATATTTTATGATGGCCGTCGATGATCGCATATTCTTCTTTCATACGCACCCCGAACAGCGGATCGAATGTTATCAGATCCGTGTGATTCTTCGCCGACGGCATTATGTTCACATTCAGGCCGCCGATTATCACGATCGGATATTCCAGCCCTTTCGATTTATGGATGGTCTGTATCATTACCGATCCGCCGTCGAGCAACGCGTCAACATTGTATTTCGACATGTCCTTCATGTCCGCTTCCATTAACCGTATTATGTCGGGGATCGTGAGCATACTGTTACGGTGCGCTGACGATATCGTTGAGATTATCGATTGAGTTATATCGTTGTTCAGACCATGGTAATTGAATATCGAGGTAAGAAGATCATTGATCCTGCGCCTTTTTTTCCGTATAATGCGCATCTGTTCCTTCAGTTCATCCGGAACTCCGTCCGTTCCCCGCTTATCGGGAAACATATCGCGCAGTTCGGCCAAACGGTATTCGGCGTCCGATAGTATAGCAACCGGTCCGCGAAGATCGTTGGGATTGTTGATGTAACGAAGCCATGCAAGCGCCAGTTTTCCTTCCCGGGTTGCCATGATGTCCACATCTCCCTGCAGATGAGCGGGAATTCCATATTCCGCTGCGGCGTCCTTCACGTTTATGCACATGGATCCGTTCCTGCACAGCACGGCTATGTCCCCGTATTCGGGCGCTCTCTCATTCTTTATGTTTCCGTCGTGATCGTATTCGATTATGCGGTAACGCGGATCAGAGACATATTCTTCGATCTTTTGCAATATAGCCGGTATCTCCGCTTCCTTGCTGTGCGCGCTGAGTCTTTCCACTTCCGTATGGCCATGATCGCGCGCAGCCTTCAGTTCGGTCACGTTCCCGTCAAGCCATTCCGTATCTATCGTTTCTTCTTTCCTGGTTCTGCATCTCAGCGACCTGAATGCGGTGTCGATGACAAGCTGCGAACTCCTGTAATTATCCGTAAGGGGGAGGCGAACGGGTGTCGGTATGTCAGATATGATCCTCTTTTCCCCTTTGTTCAGGAATTTTGTCATCTCCTTCAATCTTTTCTCAAAATCGGTTATGTTCTCAATGGACGCATGCCTGAACCCGTATATTCCCTGTTTCCAGTCTCCGACAGCACACAGATTCGGTTCTTTGAGTATAAGCAGGGATATCAGGAACTGTAATTCATTCGTGTCTTGAAACTCGTCCACCATAACGTAGCGGTATGACATGATCTTCCGTATGTTCTTGTTCTCGTAGAGTATAATGAACGCGAACAGTGCGTTCAGACCGAATGTAAGTCTGTTGTCGGCTACCGATGATCTGATGTATTCGTAATACACTCCGTTTATGAAAAATAATAATTCCTTTCTCGGATCGTTCACGGCCTCACGGATCATATCATCCGTGATCTCTTCCATTCGGTCAGGTCTTACGTTCTTCGATCTTCGGCGCTTGATATTGTTCGCATCCGATAATATTGTCATCAGTTCATCTTTCTTTCCTGTCAGTATGCCGATATCGCGTCCGAACCAATCGCCGTCGTGTGTCGGTGCGATACCGACGGACATGAGTTTCTGTATAGCTTCGTAGAGGCCGCCGTATGATGTTCCCACTATTGCGGGCATGTTCCCGTATATGTGACCGTAACGTCTTATGAATCGTGTGTAAACATTTCTGAAATATTCTCTGTTGAGCGTTTCATTCTGAATGAGTGCGGCGTTCCTTGTCAGCGTTTCTTTCGTTTTGAAGAATCCGCTTACGGTCTCCGGAGATTCTTTCACAACCTTCAAACAGAATGAATCGAACGTCGATGAATTGACGGACCCGTCGCCGCCCGCATATATCATCTCGTTTTTCACCCGCTCTTCCATCTCCGCCGCGGCGTTGTTCGTGAATGTGAGCATAAGGACATCCGACGCGCTGATGTCCCTTTTCCTTATGTTCAGATATCGCTGCACTATTGTATGCGTTTTACCTGTACCGGGTCCGGCATCAACGATGACCATGCCGTCAAGCGTCTCCGCTATCCTCTGCTGGCAATCATTCAGCGACGTCATCGATCATTCCTCCCGTGCATATATGGAAGAATCTGCATTTTCCGCATTCCGTGCGCGGTTCATACGGAAAGCCGGTTATCTGCTGTTCTTCCGCCTTTGAGTGTATCTTTACGGCGTATTCTTTGAATTTTTTTATTGATTCACGGGGTATCAGTATCTGTCCGCGGTCTTCAATGAAACATCCCGAGATGATCTCTCCGGCAGCTTTTATTGCATACCGTACGGCATCTTCAGACTTCTTCGTCCTTTTTTTCTGCAATGCGAGTATACTTTCCAGCAGTGCGTCATTGTTTTTCCAGGTGTCAGCGTTCTCAACGCCCGCTTTTAAAAGAGAATTCGTGAATTCCTTTCCCATCTCATTTTTTATGAATTCCCTGTCTTTCGCTCTTGTCACAAGGTCAAGCAGCATCCCGTTCCGTATGATATCCGTTTTGTCCATATCAAGAAGTCTGACGGTTCTTGTATTTTTCATGATATCGAATTCCGGGTCAGCCGATTCTATCTCATTATCGGCTGTGTAGAACAGGATAAAATCTTTAGGACCCTTCTGTTTGGATATGTCATCGAGTATCGACAGATAGACGAAGGGCTGCAGTTCGAAGTGGTCGTTCTTTCTGTTAAGGTCCATCTTCTTAGCTATTTCGGAGGATGCCAGCGGCCGTCCGGTCTTGTAATCTATTATCCTGCTGCCTATCAACAGATCGAACTCTCCGTGCAATGGATATTTATTTGATCGGTGTTCCCTTTCACAGAGATCGGATGTCATCTTCAAATCGAATTCCTCGAAGAACATGTTCATCCTTTTTTTCGTGTCCGCATCAACGTTTAGCGGTATGTTCGCATTCATTGAGTATGCGAATTTCAGGATGCAGTTCATTGTCATATTTATCTTCGATCTGTCTAAATCCTTCCTTTCAGGACATGATATGCCCGCACAGGCTTCCGACACCATGTCCGTACAGCGTTCAATGTTATCCTTTGCGATATCGGGATAACAGAAGCAGAACTCCGCGAACTCATGGATCATGCTGCCGAACACGGTGCTTTCCCTGTCCGGAGTTCTTATCAGTTCGTTGAACATGTATGCTCTCGGACAGCGGACATACATATTCATCGACGTCTTTGAAAATTTGCCGAGTTCATGTTTCACGGACGGAACGGAACGCTCTTTTTTTATCGGACTCTTGAAATGGGACCACGCTCCTTTTTTGACGACGGTGCTGACAAGATCGTCAAACGAATATGTTTTCATTACCGAGCCGTTTTCATCAGTGTTGAGGCGGCTGAACAGAGTGCAGGGTCTTGCCGCCTTTCCGTTCTTCATAGTGTTTATCAGATATATTCTGGATGATCCCTGCTGCAGCAGTATCTGGAATCGTTGGATTTCTTTCTCCTCTTCGTCCTGCCGGTCTATGTAGTTCTTTCCGTCAACGGGTCTGGACCAGGCGCCGTCAATGTTCAGGTATATGATGAACGGCCTGTCGACAAACACGGAGTTCCGGCAGTCTGCCAGTAAAACCCCTCTTTTCTCGTTCTCCGGTATCTCCGCATTATGCCGTATCCCGTCCATCGAGTTTATCATGTACGAAGCGGAACCGACGGTCTTTTCATTCACAGGTTTATCTGTGAGGTTAAGTTCTTCGAGGATCATCCTAACCGTTCCTTTATGTCTCTGATGAACTATCTTGTCGCAGACCTCGGAGAACGTGTGCTCCCGCATGTT
Source organism: Candidatus Methanomicula labiotermitis (assembly GCA_009780575.1). GTDB lineage: Archaea > Thermoplasmatota > Thermoplasmata > Methanomassiliicoccales > Methanomethylophilaceae > Methanomicula > Methanomicula labiotermitis. The sequence continues at coordinate 1,243 of WQZU01000038.1, read as the reverse complement.
CATCATTATCTTTGAAAGTTTTTTGAAATTCTCGCTTGATCTGGATGTGTATCGGTTCAGCAGATATTCGTCATATTTGTCATCAGTGTTTGCACCGTACCCTGCGAACAATTCGCGTACGTCGCCGACTGTAAGTATATCATACGACAGCGCCTTTCCAACGAACTCCATATAATCCCGTATGTTCACTATGTCCCTTGCGTTCAGCATATTTTTGAAAGCTATTCCTTTTCTGTACAGCGCCGATCTGACGGCGTCGGCTATAGGGCCGTCGGTGTCCATGACGATCGCCGCATCCTCCGAATTCTCTGCTGTCAGCAGATCTGCGGCATGTTCAGCCACCTGTCTGTCGTTACCTACCGCGTACACCGTTCCGAGATCGTATCTTCCGTTTTCTTTGAAAATATCGATCTCATCGAAATAGATCGGAATGAAATGTTTATCCAATTGATCAAAAAGGTCAAGACCGATGACGGCAACCTTCTTCCCCTCGTAAGTTCGGTATTCCGACGGGTCGAAGGATGACATCACCATTTCGTATGTAGGATACCTGAGAAACGCTTTGTATATCGCTTTCGACGGCTTTCCGAAAAGGAAATTCTGCACATCCTTCCTGTATCTTCTTATCGTCCGAATATTTTCGATCTCACCGTGCACGAACCGTACATCGTATCCCGTTTCATTGGATATCATGTCTAAAAGTTTCACGTCATCCATTATCCCGTATCTTCCGTCGCTTATGCAGACGCCCGCATTCATCAGTTTTTCCAGAACGGCGTCCTCATGATCTTTGGCGATCATCATGGGTGTGGACGCCAATCTTCCTATCCTGGGAACATCAATGCGGTTATTCAAAGCAGTGACCAGGGCGGCATCGTTGGAAATGACCATGTCATATCCTTTCACCTCATCGTACAGTTCATCAATGGTCTTGGCAACCTTCACGAAGTAAAATTAAATTAAGGATATTAAAGGATGACACTGTGTTCTCCGAAAGTACCGCTCATATTCCTGCCAATCAGTATAACTGTAATGATATCCGAATTAAATGTTCAATATGATCTTTCAACAGCGGAGCCAAGGAGGGTGGAAGAATCCTGTTTACAGCGAAATCAAAAGGAACGCAATCGACAGTTTATTATAGATATCTCGTCGTTAAAGTAAACAGCGATATACCAACGCAGGATAACACAGCGCTCCGCATTCAAGATCGAGGACAGTGGGATCACGAATAAAATAAAAG
>WQZU01000037.1 GCA_009780575.1 Candidatus Methanomicula labiotermitis | reverse complement strand
TGAGGAAATTGAGATATTCCTGCCCCATGACGGTGAGACGGGATGCGGAGATTGTTCAGCGTAAGCTATTTACGGACATGGTTCAAATACAGGATAAGTCGCACTTTTCAACAGAGGAAACTCTCATAATCGGAGACGTGGTTCTCTTTCTTTATAATGCACTTTATGCGGTACGCGGGAACCAGTTCCGTTTCTCCGGCGATAAAATCTTCGCATACACTGTACCTTTCACCGTCCAATTCCGTTATCCAATAGTCAACGAAAGGTATTCTCAGGCGTTCGCATATCCGTGACGCTAAAACCTCGTTCGCGACCTCCTGATTGCCTGGCATTGTACCTCCCTTTACCAGACATCGTTTTCCGTCTATGATCTTCCACTTCTTTTTCAGTACGCCGTCGGAAGTGTTATCGGGAGACGTCATATCTATGGAGTCGGCATTTTTGAGACGCGGTCTGAACAGAAGATTACCGATGTCCTCTGAGAATTCGTTATGAAAGAAGTTGACCTTCTTCCATTGGAGATCTGCGCCGTGCGGGCATATCCAATACTGATCGGAAAGGCTGAGGCCGAGACTCTTGTCCAAAAGTTCCTTGGGCGAGAACATCCCGAGGGTTTCCAAGAAGTCCCGAAGTCCGTCGCGGCTTGCCGGTATGGAACGTCCGTCCCACCATTCTTTTATTGCTTTAGTGTCGATATGTCCGTCCCGGACCGTGCCGACCGGGAGGTGCGCCTCTTCGAATATCGTACCGAGTGATGATACTGAGCCTCTTTCGTCAAGCCCTACCTCCATTACATCAATGTCTTTATGTTTCAATATGAAACTCCTTTTCGCTCCGTCGAATTGCCCGATCCATTTGACGAATGTTTCAGTGTGCGCCGACCGTATATGTCTGGCCAATTCGATTGTGTCCTTCACATTCAATACGTCCGTGTTATACGATTTGCCGTCAGCAGAAAGCATTTTCAGTTGTCCGATTTTTGCGGACAACTGACCTTCCTTCAGCCGTCTTTTGATATCGTTCCAATATTTGCGCGGATTCGCAGGCTCGGCCAATGCCGCAATCACATCCACAGCGGAGAACAGCCATTCTTTGCTTTCAAGGCTGTAGCTGGATCTGATCGATCTTCCGTTGAATGTATTCTTAGGTTCCGTCATTGGCACTCATCTTGAACATCTACCATGATTTAAATTATGACATTTTCCGTGCAGTATACTGCGTTGAACAAATCGAGAATCTTTTGGATCGACAATTAATTCATAGGATGCAGAAGACGCATTCACAATATTTTGTCCTGAAATGACGGGGAAATGCTGAGAAAGATCGAATCGTAGTAGGAAAGTACACAATCCATTACCAAGGCCAGAGGCCATAAACGATTGTTCAACGCCGTTCTTTTCATTAAAAGATATTAAATATAACAAAAAGTAATGCACAATGTTCAAAAGAGTGATAGAAAAATGAAACTAGCAGAAGCATTGTTACTTCGTTCTGAATATCAGAAAAAGATAGAGAACCTGCAGAGCAGGATACACGCGAACATAAAGGTCCAGGAGAACGACAGTCCGCACGAGGACCCGCAGGGTCTGATCGATGAAACATTCGATTTAACCGAACGGATGTGCACGCTGATCAAAAAGATCAACGCATGCAACAACACAGCAACACTGCCGAACGGCCTCACAATATCGGAAGCGATCGTCGAAAGGGATATGCTGATGAAGAAACGGAGCATCCTGTCGTCCGTCACCATGACGGCACAGAACCGGGATTATCGGCTGACCCGCTCGGAAGTGAAGATGAACGTTATCGTCTCCGTCGAGGAGATGCAGAAAGAGATCGATGCGATATCGCAGAAGTTCAGGGAACTGGACACACAGATACAGGGGGCCAACTGGACAACGGACCTGGAATGAAGGACATAGTGAAGAACCGACAGGAGTAGTCCGAGGGTAGAAGCGGGCAATAAAAAACTTCAATGTGGATTGACAGAGGCGAGGGACAGCTTCGAAAATTTAAGAATGACGTCCGACACAACTGACATCCGTATGAGTTAAAAATTACAGCTTACGACCATTTGCCGATCTGCCGAGGGCGAGGGAGGGTATGCGGGAACCGGTTCTTTCAAAGAATGCTATCCGTTATATTGCGGATCGGGAGCGTGATTTATGACTTTGCATTTTCGACACGAATAATTTGGATGCTCATGGCCTTCGCGGCGGTCGAATATTTGAGATTTATTACTGCACGGATCCTCTCCTGCTGCGTTCCGTGCATTAACGCCTATTGCTTGTTTTAACCTGCCGGATCAGGACATCGAAACATTGTTGCGTTTTTTTGTCTCGAACGATTTACCTTTGAGGGATCTGAGATCTATCGGATATTTGAACGCAAGAATGCTCCTATCCCTAAGAGCGAAGACCGCGAGATCGTTGCCGAGTTCGGCATCACGTTCCGTTCCGTGTCCGAGCGCTTTCCTTACTCCCATTATGAACATGACATCCGGACGGTCATGCGCCAGTGAAGCAAGCATATCCGTCGCTCTGACGTGATCTAATGAGTCCTCGCGAAGATCGTATATGGATGCAAGGATCACAGAAGCATCCTTTACGCCGCCATGCAGTGCTATTCTGGCAAAACGCTCGGCCGTTGCGGCATCCGCTCTCCAGAGGTGGAATATGGACAAAGGAAGCAAAGTGGCGGCAGGATACGAAGGTTCGGCGGATATTGAGACGATCGTATCGACAATATCATCTTCAACGTCCTCCGACGCCCTTATATCAAACTTTTTCAACGCACCCGCGGTGATGGAATCATTGAGTATCTCATCTATGACATAATCGTAGAGATCTTGAAGATCTATGGTCAATACCTTCCCGTGGTCCATGATAATGCTGGCCGCCATAACGCGGAGATGGTCGTTCTTTGACGGCCTGGCGCGCCCCGTTTGATATGTTCCGTAAGGAATACCTCTTTTGGTTGCGGCCCTTTCATTCTTTCCTTTCTTCCGTGTCGCCATTTCGATCACTCAGTCTTCAACATGATATCTGTCCCTGTATTCCTCTTCACTTATCTTATATGATTCGGGCATGGGCTTTCCTGGAACATAACCGAAGCTGTCAAACTCCCCTCTATATCCGCATATTCCCATCCGCGGAGAATTCGCGAACGGAGCATATTTGCCCCTATATCCTCGGCTTTTGAACGGCCTTCCGCAGTCTTTACAGAGTGCGGAATAATCACTTTCGTCAATTCCGTCCCAAAGTACAAGGTCCGCATCCACGCCGCATTTCTCACACCGCGGACGGACGGGACAGTTCCTGGACAGAAGACGTATTGAACCTTTACATTTCTCCCTCGAAAAAGTGCCGATGACCTTTATCTCCGCTGCCGATGTGCTACCGAAATCATAGATGTACATCAATTCAGAATCCTCGGGGAACGATGATATCGCCTTGAAGATGTTGAATTCGGTCTCTCTCCAAGGATTATTGCTTTTCGGAACGAACATACTGCAGTGACCGCAGCACTCCATCCATACATCCCTTAGAAAGACATCGAGATCTGCCAGTTTGGCGTCTTCGGCAGCTTCGATGACCATCCAGAAACTTTTCGAATAGGAACTTATCTCCAATATTGTACATTTCTCATCGTTCCCGAACTCCGCTCGTTCTTTCCGCACATGATTCAGCATTGCCCTCCTTCCCAGTTCGGCGCCGCATTTGAAACAGTGTCCGCGGGATGATATGCCTTTTATCCTGTCCTCATAATCCGAATTGTCATATTTCTTCACCGACGTGTCCCTCATGAGACCTGTAGGAGTGAAATGATAAACAATACTTTCCCTTCAAATTTTCCGTTGTTTCGTTAAGTGGTCCTTTTCACAGCAACAACACGAACCTTTCTGAAGACGGGCCGAAGGCGAGCATGAAGAACGGTTCGTGAGAAAAACTGTAAGAATGGGGGTTTCCTTGCGGAAAGTGATCAAACATGCCGAGGAAACCAGATAAAAGAGAACAAAAACGAATAGATAAACGTAACCGTGAGGAAGAATCGCGAAGATCGAGGGCAATCATGGTACCTGACGGAAGATCATTCAGATATGCCTGCACTTGACCGCAGTCAGTTGTCAATTTCAGCATGCTGCATCTCAAACATCCGTATACCTCCGCACAGAGAGAACAAGACCTCGGCACATGTCCTCATCTTTAAAACCTTAACTCCGTAAAATAGGGAATATGTTCAATCTCAGTTTCTTATCCAGTTCTTCCAGCTTCTTCGGGATCTCATAATCCACTACTCCTGTTTCCCTCTCGACCGCGTAAGCTTTCGAATACTCGATCATCACGTCCTCGGGAGAATATTTTGAAAGCAGTCCCGCGTTCCTTATACGGTCTTCCAGATGTGCGATCATGTACATTGATAAGAACGTAACAAAAACATGACCGAATACGGACACATTATCACGAAGCCAGCAGGCATCCGCTTCCAATGTCGTTCTGAATGTACTGAAACGTTTTTCCACCGAATCACGGCGTTTATACATCAGATATGCTTCCTCCGCCGTCATGTCGATGTTCGATACCATTAACATCTGACCCATGCGTTCTTTCTTCTCCTCCGCGTTCTCTTTCGTAAGTTTTCCTTCCTTGTACTTCATGAACACCGTACGTTCTTCTCCCGCTCTCATGGATTCGTCCCTGAATCGGTACAGCCAATATCCGTCGTGATATATCTTCCCGAAACGTATCAGACGTTCACGGTATTCGAAGAAGTCATATTCGTTCACATTTGTCACGTTATAGAGAGAACTGTTCCGTTTCACCGGTATGATGAACTTCATCCCGTTCTCTTCGAGTACCTTGAGATTCTCCTCCGAATAGAATCCCCTGTCTCCTACCATGATTATGTCCCTTCGTCCCATTTCCTTCACGGTGGAACAGATAGTTTTGACATCACGGACGCTTCCCGGCATCATTCGTATCATGACGGGAATGCCGGAATCCTGTGTGCATATCATCATGATGTTTATCTGCGGTGAATCATCACGGTCGGCGTTATATACCTTCTCTGCGAAGGAAACCCCGTCACTTGCGGAAAAGAACTCCGAGAGATCGATCGCCACTTCACGGCAGTCCGTTCCGATATCATTGAAAACGAGGTCCTGGGCATATCTTTCAAGACCGACATCCTCAAGCATCTGACTGAGGGATTTCGGTGACATTGCGGGACGGAGATGTCTGATGTTATCGAACTTCTCCCAATAGGATGATGCACGTTTCAATGGAGTGGGATTCATACATCTCATAAGTGCGAGAGCATAGAGCTGATCATAATTTTCCGGGAACCTTCGTTTCAATGAATGAATAAGTTCTCCTGCACACGCATCCAGAAGACGTACCGTACCGGTCTCCCGTATGGAGACGGTACGTTCCCGTCTCCTTGCATCCTTCTCCTTGGGTACAAAACCTTTTTCCGGATCAAGAGAGCCCAGATACTCCGACACTTTTTTCGGACCCTTTGTATCCGGATCGTATTTACTCGTCGATCTGTAAACATAATGGTTACCGTTGGAGACCTTGATCTCAAGACATTTTGTTCCCTCTTTGCGCTGTTCCTTTAACCATTCCTTTGCCCACGGCTCCACTGTGAATCCCATAGTAATCCATATAGGGATTATAGTATTTATATATTATCATGAGTGGACAACCGCACGGCCAGACATACGAAAAAATATGAAAAATTCGACTTCACGAAAATCTGTATTCCCTACTTTACCGAGTTAAGGTTTAAAAATGAGAGCGAGTATACTTTAAACAGCCTGCTAATGTACATAATAATACATTGATGTACACAATATTAATATATTAATTGTTTAATCGCACACTCATGGCAGCAGAAGAACGATGTTCGTACGACCTTGTCATCGAACGTTGTGCTGAGAAAATAGGTTGAGAATATCATGAAAATTAAAATATGCGGACTGACGACATTGGAGGACGTTGAATACGTCAATCGATCGGGTGTTGATTTTGCCGGTTTCGTTTTAACGCCGCATAGGTTAGCGATAGACCTTGAAACCGCGAAACGTCTGAAAGCCGCTCTTGATCCGAATATCAAAGCGGTCGGCGTGTTCATAAATGAGTCAGAAGAAGCCATAAGGAAATTTGTGGATGCCGGTATCATAGATATGGTTCAGTTTCACGGCGATGTTGAATACAATATGCCGTGTCCGGCGATACGTGCGTTCAGAATGCGAACGGCGGACGATATCAAACCGACGGATTGTGATTTCGTTTTGTTCGATTCATTCAGAGCGGGCGAGCACGGTTCTACCGGAGATACCTTTGACTGGAGCCTTCTGGACGGATACAGAACATCCGAAGAACAAAAACCGTTCTTCCTCGCCGGCGGCATCAATATTGGCAACATAAGGGAAGCGTTGAAATTGGATCCGTATTGCATAGACATATCAAGCGGTGTTGAAGAGAACGGTAAAAAATCATTTAAAAAGATCATGGAGGCAGTAAATGAATGTAAAAAAAGGAAAGTTTAACGGGTTCGGCGGACAATATGTTCCCGAAACCCTGATGAATGCCCTGATAGAACTGGAAAGGGCATACGAATTCCACAGACAGGACAACTCGTTCAATGAAGAGCTGACCGCACTTCTGAAGAACTATGCGGGACGCCCCTCACTGCTTTACTTTGCAGAGAATATGACGAAGGATCTGTGCGGAGCTAAGATCTACTTGAAACGCGAAGATATGAATCATACCGGTTCCCATAAGATCAACAATGTTCTTGGTCAGGCTTTGCTGGCAAAGAGAATGGGTAAAACGCGCCTTATAGCCGAAACGGGTGCCGGACAGCACGGCGTCGCCACCGCAACTGCAGCGTCACTCCTTAAAATGGAGTGCGAGGTCTTCATGGGCGAGGAGGACATAAGCCGTCAGGCGCTCAATGTCTACCGTATGAAGCTTTTGGGCGCAAAGGTCCATACCGTCACGTCCGGTACAAGAACACTGAAGGATGCGGTCAACGAGACCCTGCGTGAATGGACACGCCGCGTACATGATACGCATTATCTGCTTGGTTCGGCGGTAGGTCCGCATCCGTTCCCGACCATGGTCCGCGATTTCCAAAGCGTGATAAGCGAAGAGGCACGCGAACAGATCCTTGCGGAAACCGGTGAATTACCGAAGGCTGTGATCGCCTGTGTCGGCGGCGGAAGCAACGCGATCGGCGCATTCCGTCATTTCATTGATGACAAGGATGTGGAACTAATCGGATGTGAAGCCGGAGGTAAAGGGATCGATACGGAGCAGCATGCGTCAACCGTTACCACCGGCACGGTAGGCGTATTCCACGGAATGAAGACCCTGTTCTGTCAGGACGAGTACGGACAGATCGCGCCCGTCCATTCGATCTCCGCCGGACTGGATTATCCAGGGGTCGGTCCTGAACACGCCGCTTTGCATGCATCCGGACGCGCCAAATATGTTCCGGTAACCGATGATGAGGCGGTCGCGGCATTTGAATACCTTTCAAGAATGGAGGGCATCATTCCGGCCATCGAATCCGCTCATGCCGTTGCCTATGCCATGAAATATGCGAAAGATTACAAAGGTGCGATCATCGTCTGCCTATCCGGACGCGGCGATAAGGATGTATCAAGCATCGCCAGACACAAGGGGGAAACGATCTATGAATAAACAGTTCGTAAGCTTCGTGACCGCGGGCGACCCGTCGATGGAGAAAACAAAGGAGTTCATAGACGTGCTGGCCGAGTACAGTGACATCATTGAGATAGGGATCCCTTTCTCCGACCCGGTGGCCGAAGGCCCGGTGATAGAGATGGCCAATGTGCGCGCCCTGTCCGCCGGCGTCACGACCGACGACGTGTTCAGTATGCTGGAAGAGGTGTCGTTTCCTAAGATGGTCATTCTGACGTATTTCAACCCCGTGTTCGTTTACGGTCTCGACAGGTTCTTCGCGGAATGTAAACGAACGAAAGTGTACGCGGTGATAATCCCCGATGTTCCGTATGAGGAGCGCGATGAGGTCCTGGTCCATTCCAAAAGATATGGTGTGCATTTCATAACCATGATAGCGCCTACATCGGCGGAACGTGTGAAAATGCTTGCTAAAGACGCTGCCGGATTCATCTATCTGGTATCGTCGATGGGAGTTACCGGTATACGTTCGGAACTGTCCGTCGATCTGACCAAGATCGTTGAACAAATACGCGAGGTCACCGATACGCCGATAATGATAGGATTCGGTATATCCGACCGTAAGCAGGCCGATATGATGAGAGGGATCGCCGACGGCGTGATAGTAGGCAGCGCGATAGTCGGGATCATAGCTGAACACGGCAACGACAGTGCGCCGAAGATAAGACAATTCCTGAAGGAAATAAACTGAGAGGTAACGAACTATGTACAAAGAAGTTCTGTCAAAGGTGACATCAAGAGAAGAAATGAACGAACAAGAGGTTGGCGAACTGATCGCCGCAATCAACAAAGGCGAAGTATCGGACGTACAGATCGCGGGATTCCAGGTCGCATTACTGATGAAAGGCGCAAGCCGGCAGGAGATCGCCTATATCGCAAAAGCAATGCGTGACAATTGCGTACCTCTCAGGCCGAAGGTCAGCGAGGATCTCATGGACACCTGCGGAACGGGCGGCGGATTATCGACATTCAACATCTCAACGGCGACCGCGATCGTTGCCGCCGCTGCGGGGATCAGGGTAGCAAAACACGGAAGCCGCTCACTTGCCAGTCTGTCCGGAAGCGCCGATGTTCTTGAGGCGCTCGGAGTCAATATCAACCTGACTCCGGAACAAGCTGAGAAGATGATCGAAGACATAGGGATCGCATTCCTGTACGCGCCGCTGTTCCATCCGGTCATGTGCAAGGTCCTTCCGGCGGAAGCAGACCTTGGTATAAAGACGATCTTCTATACGATCATCGGACCTCTGATCAATCCCGCGTTTGCGCCCAGACATCTTCTGGGCGTATACAGACCGGAGCTGCTTGATACGGTCACATATGTTGCAAAGGAGATGGGTTACACCAACGCGATGTTCGTGCACGGTCTTGACGGACTGGATGAGATCTCCTTGCTCGGAAAGACGCGTATCAAACATCTTAAGGACGGCGACATCAGAACGTTTGAGATCGAACCCGAGGATTTCGGATTGGAGCGGTGTAACCTGGAAGACATAAAGTCCAGACTGCCGGCGGACAATGCGGATACAATTCAGAGAGTATTCAACGGAACAATGACCGGGCCGAAGAAGGATGCCGTCATAATCAACTCGGCCGGAGCGCTGGTGGTCGGCGGCAAAGCAAAGGACTTCGCGGAGGGCGTTGTACTTGCCCGTGAACTCATAGAGAACGGTTCGGCGTTGGAAAAACTGGATCAATTGAGGAAGAGATCGAATGGTTTCCAAAGATAAGGTCATAATCGACTTCAAACCGGTCTCGCCGAAGGACGGCGACCTTTTCAGAGGGAGAGATCCGATCGAGGTCGCCCGCCGGCTGGAAAGGATCGGTATCCTCGGACTTTCGGTTGTCACTGAGAGTGATAACTTCGGAGGTTCGCTCAAATTGCTGCGCGACATTTGCAGTGAGGTCGAACTTCCTGTACTGCGCAAGGATTTCATAAAAACTGAAGCCGACCTCAGTGAGACCATTGAGGCAGGCGCAAAGGGTGTACTGCTTATTGTCGCCGCCGCGCCGAACATCTCCGAACTGTATAAGAGATCGACCGAGCTCGGACTTTCTCCGGTCGTGGAGGTTCATACAGCCAAAGAAATGGAAATTGCCAAAAACATGGGTGCAAAGATCATCAGCATAAACAACAAAAACATAATCGATCTGGAACGCGACAACGGTACGATCGCAACGACGGCCGATCTGATAAGACTCGCGCCTAAGGACGCATTCATAATAAGCGCAAGCGGAATTGCGGATCACGATGACGCACAGAAAGCGCTGAACAGCGGTGCGGACGCGGTACTGGTGGGAACGGCATTCTGGAAAGGAGGTTTTGAGATCATCTGAGAAATTGCAGGCCGGGGTTCGAATCCCTCTTCGCTTCGCTCGGAGGAACTGAAAAGAACGTATGGCGCCTCACTTGGCCGCACTCGTCATTCGAGGGAAGTAGGTGTAAGTTCACAAGCAGCGTAACAGTTTGTCACGGGCCGAGGCAATCCATGGGAACGACGGCAACGCCGTCCTTTCTCATATATGCGGCACCGCCTGTTGCACACAACACCATAAGGAATGACGGTGCTATCGTTTCAGCAGCGAGTTTATTCTTCAAGCGCAACAGATTCGCGGCAGCTTTATCCGCCTCTTTGTATCCCATCTTGACCTCGACGGCACCCCATCTCCCGTCTCCGTATTCCACTATGGAATCAACCTCAAGGTCACTGTCGTCGCAGTAGTAGCTCACACGGCCGCCGAAGGCCGACGAATAGACAGAAAGGTCTCTGTAGCACATGGATTCAAACAGGAATCCCGCTGTGTTCGGATCGTTCAGTATCATTGCCGAACCGGCTTCCAGACAGGCGACGGCCAGAGAAGGATCCGAAAAATGCCGTTTCGGAGATGTGCGCACACGCTTCTTGGAACGCAGTGACGGCACCCATGCTGTTTGTTCTTCAATCGCAAAGATACGTTTGAGAGCATCCATGTAGCTGTTGACGGTCTGTTCAGATACGGCGGCATCCCTTGACATATCGGCGGCCAGTACCGGTATCTTAGCAGTGGTCGCATTGTTCCTGGCCAATGATCTCAACAGATTCCTTACGGTGACGGGATTCCTCTTTACGCCGTCCACGCGTGACATATCGGAATTTATGAGGGATTCGGAGTAAAGTCGCGGTATCTCCAATGCGTCATTCCGATCCATATCCATTCCGGCAGGCCAGCCGCCTCTGCATATCAGATCCACGGCCGTTTCGTAATTCATTTCAGATAACGACGACACCGATGCGGTACCGTCAAAAAGACCTGATAGGGATACGGATCCGTTACTGTCGCCCGATTCAAATAATGACATGGGGCGCATCATGATCGCAGCGAATCTCCCCGTTCCGGTATGTGATGTGGAGTCCTCCGGCGGAACGGAGGAACCGGCGAATATGTACATTCCTTTACGTGTACTGAAATCAATGTTCATGCGTGCGACATCCCATAGGTTAGGGACATCCTGCCATTCGTCTATCAGACGCGGTTCCTTCCCTCTGAGAACGAGCTCCGGGTCCATCTCCGCTATTCGACGACCGCTTTCCGTTCCGATGAATGCAGATGATTTCGAGTGATAGACTCCCGTCCAAGATTTTCCGCACCATTTGCATCCGGTTATCTGAACTCCGCCGGATATACGGAGAAGCCGTGATACTCGGGAGTCGACGACCCTCGGACGATACAGTTTGCGAATCTCCTCGTCCGGAATCTCTCTTACATCCTTCATGTTGCATGATGTCAGTAATACTTAATATAACTTTTGGGAGTGGTTTTATATAACTTTTAGTAATAGTTTGATATTATATTTATGAATGATTTGATATAGGATTTGATACAATTCTCTACTTTGACCAACCTTTACTGTGTGATTTGTGGAAGTTTTACTGTGTGATTTATGGAGTCTTGGTGAGGACAAGATAAGAAAATCTTTAGACCCTTATTAACCTAATGGACCTGATTGAACCTAATCGACCTAATGGAATATTCATCATCACTTATCAGAGATATGTGTGAGCCTATAACACTGTTAATAGACCAGATTGAGCAGATAAATGAGCTAATAAAAGTGACTTTTCATATGCTAGAACGGCTCCCAAACAAGATTGCGGACATAATACATTCGGATGTCGTAAACAGTGCAATGCGAGGAGAGAACGAGTGAGATAATTAGGAAACACAGTTCCTTCAACGGTTAATATATAAGGATAATCGTTGTTAGTTTGAGAAAATGAGGGCAGAAATATGATAAAAAAAATCGTAGTTTTGTTTATGGATAGTGGTATTTCTGGTCATTACCATTGCCATTATCTTGTTTATGCTCGTTGACCACGTGAGAGATAACATGAGTATGTTCGTTATCCTGACAGATTAGGGCAGAGCAAACGCTCTGCCCTCGGAACACTGCCGAAGGCTGTGTTCCTCGGAATATCATGAAAAGCGCATCGGTCGCCTCCGAAGGCGACCGATGCGTTATCATCAAAATAACCCTCGCATACATTTTTCGGAGATGTTGCACATTAGGTCAAAATACAATCTGAAATTCTCGGGTAAAATACTGGTATATGCAGTCTGACGCAGTCCGTATATAAAAGCATTTATAAAGTCTATAAACGGAAAGGCTTAAATCGTCATACCCATATCTGGGTATATGCCCGA
>WQZU01000036.1 GCA_009780575.1 Candidatus Methanomicula labiotermitis | reverse complement strand
TCCCCGTTCCGGACGAGGTTCTGAGGAACGTGGAACCATGTGATCTTCTGCACCTCATGGGTCCTAAATTCCCTTCGGCCCATAATCACGATCACTGATTACCTACATCCGCAGAATTTCGGTATAAAACGATGAAAAATATGATATTTTCATGAAAAATCGATCACGGCGTCTTCACGGATCGCATTATTCACTCGCTGAAGCTGAATTAACGCTGTTAATTTTTGCAATTTTTATTACAGTGTTATTAATTAATGTGATTACGTTATTTAGTAAAATAATATCATTGCAGTGATTTTCATCATATTAACGGCGTTAATTGTTGTATGGGATGCTCATTTAACAGCGTTAATATATACTTTTATTGAAGTGTGTAATTAATTAATGTGATACATTTACAAGCTTTATTTTTAAAGTATCTCTGTTTCAGAGACATTTAACAGTGTTAATATGTCTCTTCACAAGCCAATTTGTACTTGCGCCCGCTCCTTACCGTTGCGGCGCATTTCGCACGGTCGTCTTTGTTCTCAATCAGAGAGATGTATACGTCAACAACATCCTTCTCGGCGACACGTTTCCAGCAATCATTTCTTTTGCTGTTCGCAATGTGTTTCCTTATGTTCGCCGCGTCCTCTATGCTCATTATTTTGATCCCGTATCCTGATTCTGTGCAGACCAGACATACGCCTGCATCGGTCGGCAATTCATGAACATCGGGTTTGAACGGTCCGTCGAAAGAATATCCGCTGAAATTGACCTTCGGCATATGTTCGTAAACGCATTCTCGCTATAAAACATAAATACGCCTGGGCGGCAGATGAATGTTATACGAACGATCACGATATGATCTTGTATTCCGCCTCATTCTCCGATCTGAATTCGACGCCTCTGCTTATTAGGACGTCCACGATCGTCTTAGCATGCAATCCTATGCCCAGATTAAGGAATTGGTTCTCAAGCACCTTCTTACCGTCGACGGTTGCCTCAGCCTTGAAATCCAGAGGCATATGATTCGTTCTCAGCTGTATGCCGCATATGTTGCAGTCCGTATCGAAGATCGGTCCGCCCGATTGCCCTCTTATGCCCGGAGAGGATGTTTCGACGTACAGCACATCGATCTTGCCGTCAACGCTCTTACCCTGCGCGATGTTGCGCGTGTGCATCCCTTCCAGCGGAAACAGAGGAAGAGGCAATGTGCCGTCGGCCAATCTGAAATTGTTTGTAGCTTTTTCGAAGGTTGCGGTCACATTGGTGAACGGAAACCCAAGTCTGCATAAGCTTGTACCCGGCCTCATCCTCGCCGGATCCTTGATGGTCGGGTATTCGGTTATCCATCTTTTATCAAACGGTTCGAGCCTGCCGACTGCGATATCGATCTTTCTGTCAACGAACACATCGTTCAGTCTGACGTTGTCCCATCCCCACCAGAATGAGTGGTTGGTGATCCATTTCGGATCTATCCTGACCATCGTACTGCGCCTCTCGGATCTCCTCGTGTTCTGCTCTTCCATGTCCTTTATCTTCTTACTGTGCTCCTGATACGCCATGAACGAATCGAAGATGTGACCTGCGGTCAATATCCATCCTTCGTCGTTCAGAACGATGAATGCACCGCATGAGCATTGGACATTCCCGTCATACTGTCTCGTGGAGATTATGACCGGTCTCGTGAACTTCATCGCTTTTTCACAGGCATCGGCGAACATATGTATGAGCTAACGGCAGACGGATTATAAAAGATGCGCATCAAACGGCAGAATTGTGAGATCCGGGATTCATGCGCCGAACTTTTCCGAGCGGTTTGCTAGATCTATGCATATAGGAAGCAGATCATATCCTCTTATCCTGCCGATGCTTCCCTTTGCGCAGCCGGATTCGCTGAATTCGGTCGCCTCATCTTTCACTATCGCTTCCGTGTAGATTGTCACCGGGACCGGATCTCCTGTATGATCTCCTACGTCCGATGAAGTGCAGTGGTCGGCCGTGAACACTATTACCAGGTTTTCAGGCATATTCTTTCTCAAGTGACCGACCATCTCATCGAGCCTTCCGACCACCTCGCATTTTTGTTCCGCTTTGCCGTCATGTCCGGAGATATCAGGTGCTTTGATGTTCATAAGTACGAAATCGTATTCTTTCAGAGTTTCGAGAACAACATCCGCCTTTTTTATCATATCCGTGTCAATGTTTCCCGCGCATTCCCTCGGAAGGCCGATGATATCCAATCCGCAGATGCCGCATATCCCGTTTATCATGGCGACGCCTGCTACGCATGCTCCCGAAATTGCATTTTTATCGGTGAACGGTTTTATCTTCGGGAATGATCCCGCTCCTCTCGGCAGAAGTATGTTAGCCTCCGGTAATCCCCTTTCCCTTCTTTCCAGATTCACCGGGTGGTCTTTCATTATCTCATACGATCTGCGGACGAACTCGTTTATTATTGAAGCGGTGAACTCCCCTTTTTTATTTTTACCTGTGGAAACGGCTACAGGACCGATGTCGTGCGGATCCGCGTCCGTTATGTCTGGATTCAATTTCTTTCCTCTCAGTAACAATGCGGCCCGGTGTTCGGTGCCTTCTTTCACAAGTATCTCAACGCCGTTGATCTTCATCCCGCTGACCGCTTTCGCCAATTCCGTGGTCTCCGGGGCTTTGATACGTCCCGCCCTTCTGTCCGTCACTTCATAATTTTCGTCGACCGTCGAAAAATTGCATCTGAATGCAACATCCCCGGGCATGACGGTCATACCGACGCCGGCAGCTTCGAACGGTCCGCGGCCCGTGTATACCTCATAAGGATCATAACCGAGCAGTGAAAGGTGCGCCGTGTCGCTCCCGGGTCTGACGCCCGGAGCAATGATGTCCATCATTCCGGAACTGCCGTTTTCGGCGAACCAGTCCAGATTCGGTGTCGGCGTGGCCTGCAGCGGAGTCATTCCTCCGAGGACCTTGCATCCTCTGTCTCCGAGGCCGTCCATCACTACGAACAGGATCTTCTTCTTCACTGCCGGCATATCATCACTTCAGTTTCTTCATCAGCCACGCCATGTTCTCAGCGAGCGTGTGCATGGTCGCATTGCCTTCCGGATCCTTCTCAAAGTCGCCCGGAGCCAACGAAAGGCTGAGATTCCAGTATGATGAACCGGGAATGATCATCTCCGATATCGTGAAGAAATGATTGATGCTGTCAAACACGTGGACCGCACCCGCGCGCCTTGCGGCAACGACCGCCGCACCGACCTTCCTTCTCAGGAAGTTCCCGTTCGATCTGCTGACATACCCGCACCGGTCTATGAGCGCCTTCGTCTCCGGCGTAAGGGCGGCGAAATAGGTAGGCGAACCGATCAGAATGCCGTCGGCGTCCTTCATCTTCATGATCCAGTCATTCATCTTATCTGCTGATATTACGCATCTCATATCTTTGTTCTGCCTGCATGTGCCGCACGCTTTACAGCCGTGGATGAGTTCTCCTCCCACCTGTATGAATTCCGTTTCAATTCCTTCTTTCTGCATATCGGACAGCACCAGCTTAAGCATGTGCGCCGTATTCCCGCCCGCTTTCGGACTTCCGTTGAATGCCACTACTTTCATTTCATCACCTCATGCATCCGGCCACATCTCGGCAGACATTTCCCTCAGTTTGTATTTCATTATCTTCCCGCTTGCCGTAAGCGGGAATTCCTTAAGGATTGCAACATATTTAGGAGTTTTATACCACGCTATCTTCCCTCTGCAGAAATCCTGAACGTCTTCCGGCATTATCGAGACATTTTCCTTCGGTATTATGAACGCCGCCGGCTGTTCGCCGTATTTCTTACTCGGAACTCCGACCACCTGGACATCCCGTATGCCCGGCATGTTGTAAAGGAAATCCTCCACTTCTTTCGGATATATGTTCTCTCCGCCGCGTATTATCATATCCTTTATTCTGCCGGTGACGGAGAAATATCCGTCCTGATCCTTTACGCCTATGTCGCCGGAATGCAGCCAGCCGTTCTTATCTATCGCTTCGGCAGTTTCTTCGGGCATGTTGTAATATCCTTTCATGACGTTGTATCCGCGGCAGCAGAATTCGCCGGGTACGCCCGGAAGGCATATCTTTCCCGTTTCCGGGTCGATTATCTCCACTTCCACGCCCTGTAAAGCGGATCCGACCGTTGAACATTTACGTTCCAGACTCGGTTCATCGTATCTGGTCTGCGTCATTCCCGGAGACGATTCCGTCAGTCCGTAAACTATTGTCAGTTCTTTGGCGTTCATTTTCTCAACGACGTCGTTCATTGTCTTTATCGGACACGGCGAACCTGCCATTATACCCGTTCTCAGCGAACTGAAATCGAACTTGCTGAAAAGCTTATGATCCAGCATGGCAATGAACATCGTCGGAACGCCGTAGACCGATGTGCAGCGTTCCTCTTCTATAGCGGTCATGGCGACCACGGGATCGTATTGTTCCAATATCACCATCGTCGACCCGTGGTTGACCGACGCCATGACGCCGAGGACACAGCCGAAACAGTGGAACAGCGGAACAGGAAGACATATCCTGTCCTTCTCGGAATAGTTCATGTTCTCCCCTATCCAAAATCCATCGTTGGCTATGTTGTAATGGGTAAGCATCACACCCTTCGGGAAGCCCGTTGTTCCGGAGGTGTACTGCATGTTCACCACTTCGTGGCAATTGATGCTTTTTTTGCGTTTCCCGTATTCTTCATCCGAGGTCTGACAGGAAAGGGACATTATTTCCGTTATCGAATACATGCCGCGGTGTTTCTGCGGACCTAAGAATATAACATTCTTCAGATTGGGATACTTCTCCGAGTGAAACTTCTCCCGAGGCTGTGCTTTAAGCTCCGGTATCAGTTCGTATATCGTTCCCACGTAATCCGTATCGCGATAACCGTCTATCAGCATCAGATGTTCCGTTTCGGACTGCCGAAGTATATAATCTATTTCGGAGGATTTGTAATTCGTGTTTATTGTGAGCAATATTGCACCGATCTTGGCGGTCGCAAACTGCACTGAGGTCCAATGAGGAACGTTTGTCGCCCATATGGCCAGTTTCTCTCCTTTCTTGACGCCGAGCGCCATCAGGCCCTTTGCAATAACGTCTACGGACTCGTTGAACTGCTTCCACGTCATCCTGTAATCTCTGTCCACGTAGACAACAGCGTCAACATCAGGAAACTCCTTTGCCCGTTTTTCGAGAAGTTCCCCGAGCGTCTCTTCGGTCGTGATCTCTTTTCTTTTCATCTGTCATCACACCGGAACATAGATCACCGCGAATATCTCTGCCGGACCGTTGACGGAACCCAGGTGATGCGGTACCAGAGAATTGTAATACATCGTGTCGCCCACTTTCAGTAAATGCGTCTCCTTTCCGTATATCAGCCTGATGTTCCCCGATATCACTATTATGAACTCTTCGCCCTCATGCGATGAAAGTTCTTCCCTGCCGTCCTCTTCGATCTTTATGTACAACGGTTCCATGTGTCTGTCCGTCTTGCCTTTGCCGAGCGGATAATAATGGTAATGCCCGCCGGCGCCCCTGTGTGACGATGTCTCCTCTTCTCTCTCGTCCGCCTTTATTATCAGCGGGTCTTTGATGAACTGGTCGTCCATGAACGTTCCGACCCTTTGACCGAGCGCTCTTGACAGTTTTATTATGGAACCTATCGGAGGATACGTTCTGCCGCTTTCGATATCTTTTACCAGATGCAAGCTTAAACCCGAATTCGTTGACAGTTCTTCCTCCGATAATCCTAATTTCTCTCTGTACATGCGAACTCTTTTGCCCAATTTGTCTGTTGCTGACATGATACCGGAAGAGGATGTGAACCTACGTATAATAAATTGGCGCAATTTCATCATAAGTTTTTTTTACGCGGTTCTTAATGGTCACGGAGAATGCCCGCAGCAGATATAAACGGACAGAAGATCAATTACAAGGTCGAAGGTGACGGTATTCCGGTAATACTGGTGACCGGTTACGGAGGCGACCTCACATATTGGGACGGTCTCGTGCCCTTGCTGTCCGACCGTTACAAAGTTGTCAGATTGGACAACAGAGGTTCCGGGAAGACCGTCTACAGCGGAAGATTCACTGTTGACGATCTTACTGACGATGTTCTCGCATTGATGGATCTCCTTTCAATATTCAGGGCGCATATAGTCGGCTGGTCGATGGGCGGCTGTATGGCGCAGGAATTGTCGCTGAGACATCCGGAACGTGTGATCTCGCTTACACTTATATCTGCGTTCATGAAGCGCCCGGCGCGTTCAAGCCACATGATGAACACAATGATCAAAGCGGTCAGGGAGGGCGCGGACATTGAAACGCTGTCGATGCTCATGCAAGGCATGTGCTTCCCGGAATCGGTGTTCCTGAAAAGAGAGGAAAAGGGTTCCCAAGGAAACAAACATCCGTATACCGCATCGATCGACGGCATTACGGACCAGATGAGAGCGCTTGACGCTTACGACAGCAGGAAGCGCATATCCAGGATATCCGTTCCTGCGCTGTGTATACACGGACTGAGTGATATAATGGTACCTCCGGAGGTTGGTGATGAGATCGCTTCGCTCATCAAAGGATGCGGATCGTATCGAATACCGGGCGCAGGACATATCGTGAACCCAGCAACGTATCACAAAGTGATGATCGATCATTTCAAAGAGAACGAGTGATCCTCTTCTCTCTTGCATCCTTTATCAGAGCGTGTATCGAATCCCTGATCATCGATGTGCACGGCCAATCATCATCCATATACGAAAGATCTATGTCCGCGTTGTTAACTATCGAAAGGTAAACGCGGCTCATGAACTTCGACACCATGTACGGGAAATCGCGGCATATCTCGGGTCTTTCTTTCCATATCGCACATTTGTTGTCTTCGTTCAGGAACCTGCACGCATCCGTCTTTCTGAAAAGCCATCTGCCGTCTTCGCGGTAAAGATATTCATTTTCGAAATCATGAACGTTCATGCTCACGCAGCCTGCGATCCGTTCCACTTCGCGATCCATTACCGTTATGTTCGGCTGACGGCAGCATTTACCGCACATCGTGCATTCGTACGAATCATGCATGTGTTTACAGACATCATATGCCAGATCGAGATCTTTTTGCATGTTCTCGTCTATGGAATCCAATCCTTCCAGGATGTATTTGTCTCTGTATACTGCCATTCCGTCACCGAGTGGAGATCATTCAAATCCGGTTATGCCGAGCATGAAACCCACGGCCGATAATCCCAAAGCTACGCCGGAGACCGCCACGAACATGATCCTGTTCTTATGGCCGGAAAGCCTTGACACGGTGAACGAGTAACTTCCCAGGAGCATTCCGACCGCGCCTGTTATCGTAGGCAGATACCAAACAAACTCTAAAAGTATGAACGCCACGGCCGATACACCGAACGCAAGAGCGATAACGCCGGCATACAGCGGCGGTATCTTCGTTTTTTTCTTGTATGTCTGATCCGTCCTGTGGTCGCATTCCTCGCAGAATAACGTACCGTCGGGGTTGTCATGCTGACATTTCGGGCATATCATACTTTCTCCGTAGATGATACTGAAATAAAAACGGTTCTCCGGAATTCCGCAATCAAGGGTTTCCGAAACAGAAATCTAAGATTCAGTTTTTCATGCGTTTTTCGGTTTCGAAGAAATCTCTTAAGACCCGGTATTCCAAGTTGCGTTCCGACATCAGTCCGTCGATGACCGGAAGCGATATTTCCCTTACCTGCGGATCCCATAGTCCGTGAACGATCACGTGCAGCATTATGTAACCGCCGTTGAACTTCGTTCCGGACATCATGTCATTCGTTCGGACGCCCGTTTTGAATGACGTCAGGTTTGCAGTGCATATCTTTGTTTCGTCGTCTCCGTTGTGGGCGCATGATTTCACATGTCCTATCATGTCCGCTCCGTTGTCGAAACATGCTTTTGTCACGTCGATCATCATCTTTGACAGAAGATCGCATATTTCGTTTGAATCGATATCACGTTCTGTATCGATCTTCAGTGTAACCGAGAATTTACCCAGTCCGTCGATGGAGCGATGCATGTCAAGTTCGGGATCTTCCATTCCATCATCCTCCGTACTGTTCTTTGAAAAGGCCCTTTTCAATGGCTTCATCATATCTCTTTGACGTATTGTTCAGGATCAGATCGGCCATTTCCTTCACGCCGTCGGATGTTACCGCCGAACCGATCATGATATTTGCGGAACCGTCTGTTTTTTTGATCATGTCGATGCATTTGTTTATCTCATCTTCCGTACAAAGATCGATCTTATTGATCATGACCGCATCGGCTTCGCGTATCTGCGTCGATATCAGTCGTCCTACGAATGCCATTTGTTCTTCTATTGCCGTGCAGTCGATGAACGTGACTATCGGCGAGTGAACGATATCCAGGCCGCTGTTCTTCACCGCATCCGCGACCGCCTGTTTCAAACCCCACGGAATTGCGACGCCCGACGGTTCCACGAGAATGACATCCGGTTTGTGGCCTATATGTAGATTCACGACCGTTGTGGTAAATGTTCCCTGCACCTCACAACAGATGCATCCTCCGGCAACTTCCTTTACCGTTAATCCGTGTGAGCTCATTACTTTCTGATCTACGTTGATGTGACCTACATCGTTGACTATGATGGCAACTTTATGTCCCCGCTCCATTATCTCCGCTGCAAGCTTTGTTAAAAACGTCGTCTTACCGGAACCGAGAAATCCGGTGACCTGCGCTATCCTCATGGATGCATGAAAACGGTCATGGGATAAAACATTACGCCGTCCTTTCAAATATTGACTCTATGCGCGATCTTTTCTCCTTGAACTTTGTCATCTCGTCCACACGTTTCGTTGTTATCTCTCGAAAATCAAGGAATACGTTCTTCAGTTCGGTTTCGCTGAAATAACGGTACCTTATGCCGTTCCCTCTGACGACAGTGTTCTCATCTATCCTTTCGCCTTTATCGGAGCGCATATCATCCTTATGGAAAACGCGGACGAATATCTTTGCATTCATCTTCAAGACTCTGCGGATCTCCCTAAGGGCTGCTTCTGTCTCGCCCGGAGTCATGTGTTCAAGAACATGTACCATCACGGCTCCGTCCATGCTCCTGTTTTCCAGCGGGATCGAGTCAGCGGACGCGCGTATTGCGTTCATTGCATCTCCGTACATTCGTTTACAGGAATCCACGGCAGCCTCCGATATATCGATTCCCGTTACGATGCATCCGAGTTCGATCAATGCGTACGATGTCTTTCCGTTACCGCAGCCGACGTCCAATATCCTGTTACCTTTCTCAAACGGGAAATCGATCGTTGATGCGACGCCTTTCCACGGCCGGGATTGTGTTTCATACAATTCATTCCACGCGTCTTTCTGGCAGGGCGGTATCATGTAATGCCTCGGTGAATATTTCAGAAAACGGACCCCAGGCCTTTACGGCGGACGTCAGCATCCTCGGAGAACCTTGTCCCGCGATCACTTCCACATCGAACCGATCATCCTTCATTTCCATTGAAAGCAGTTGTTCCGGCGTCAAATGAGAATATTTCACATCTTTTACATATTTTTTGGCAATTCTTTGCACATCTTTCATTTCTTCGGACGTCGGTCTGCGATACGGCTGACCCGGGACGGGTATGTATCCCATTATATGGAACGGGATGCCGTTGAACGATGAAAGGTATTCTGCCACCGATTCCACCTGATCGATGTCCACTAATCCCGGGACGTATATCAAATTCGCCGCAAGCCTCATACCTCTTTCCGCGGCTTTTTCAAAATTGCCGTATATTTTCTCTTTCTCGATTCCCGTTATGAATTTATGAACATCTTCATCCCATGCTTTCAAACCTACGTTAGCGGCATCAAGATTTTCCAAACTCAGATCGGAACCGTTCGTGTGTCCCAACATCGTTCCGGCATTCAATTCATTTTTCACGAAACTTAACATTTCGGGTAACGCTTTGGCAACCGTCGGTTCGCCGCCCATGAAACGCACGGACGACGGTGAAACGGATCGGAGCGCATTCTTTATCTCATCATTCGTGAGATACCTTTCCGGTTTGGGATACGCCAGTCCCGGTGTTCCGTTTGCGCCGCTCATGATCCTGTATGAACATATCGGGCACCTGAACGTGCATCCGTAGTTGTGTACGGTGGCGAAATCGTGCTTACCGTTATACGTGATCTTATAGAATGCCATTCTATCCGTTTTCGTATATATCCAATTGATATTTATAGTATTACTTTTTGAAAATTAGTGTTACTTCGATAACACGTTTGTGTTACTTTTGCGAAACTGAAGGAATACCGATAATGAAGGAAACGTGCCTCAGGATACTGACGGAACTCGATAACAGTGTGTGAAAAAATAAAGCGGGAATTCCCGCTTAAGTTGTTTTCAGCGCTTCCATGAACTGCCCGGCAAACCTTTCTTCGAAATCGATCGCTCCTGTTATTCGCCCGAAATCCCTGAGCACGGACGCAGTCTGGGTGAGCCCTTCGAAGTCTTTGGTTTCCATTCCCATCTGCCAGATTATCGATCCCATGCATTCCAGCTGGTCCGCTTTCGATAATCCTATTACGTTCGCAGCCATCTGCGCGGCTTCTTCCCAGTTCTCGTTTATGAAGATGTTCGCTCTGTGGAAGGCTTCCATTATCTTCATTACGGCATCCGGGTTCTCTTCTATCACCTTGTTCGTTGCCAGCAGGACAAGCGGATACGTGTTTCCGAGATCCGAAGAGTCGCCGATGAATACCGTCGGAATGCTGCTGTTCATTATGAGCGTCGGAACCGGATCGCTGGCAACGATCATATCAACAACCCTGTCGCCCAGAGCCGCCTGCAGCATCGTGGTGTTCATGAATACCAGCTCATGGCCTGTAACGTTGTTGACATCGATCCAATTGAGCAGTGCGCCGTGCGTCGAGGAGTTCTGCTGGACCCCTATTTTCTTACCTTCGAGCGATGAGAAATCGCCATTTTCTATCTCTTCAATGCTTATTCCGCTTTCCGCATGCGCCACGAACTTATGCATGGCCGGACTGTACGCATATCTTCCCAGTAATGAGAACTGGTCCGATGCGTAAAGCGTTGTCACAGCAGGCGTGTCTCCCATGGCGCCTATGTCAATGTGGCCTGCAAGAAGCGCGGCCGCCGTTCCGCTGCCGCCGTCCTGTATCGTGACGTTCACTCTTACGCCGTCTATATCATCGAAATATCCCAATGCATTCGCTACTATCATTGTTTCATAGCATGTTTTGTTGCTGAATCCTATCGTGATGGTTACACGGTCATCGTTGTTCGCCCACAAGTAAACACCGAAGGACGCGATTGCCAGTATGGTAGCCACCATCACCGCCAACAGTTTGCCGTTCATTTTTTCATTCCTCCGTATCTTTTATTTCCGTTATCCTGATATCGGGATCCGGACCCGCACAGCTGCAGGATTGGAGATTCCTCATTATATCGTTCCTCAGGTCCAGGTAATCCCGGGAACCGTATCTTTTGTGGCCGCCGGAGACGTTCCATTCTTTGATGAGCTTCCCGGGCGCTGAGGACAGCATTACTATCCTGCTGCCGAGCATTATGGCCTCGTCCACATTGTGTGTGACGAACAGCACGGTCTTCCTTTTCTCTTCCCATATCTTTGTTACCTGTCTGTCAAGCATCTTACGCGTCTGTTCATCCAGATTCGAGAAGGGTTCGTCCATCAGCATAACATCCGGATCCATTGCCAGCATGCGGGCTATGGCAACCCTTTGCTTCATGCCCCCTGAGAGCAGGTTCGGCCTTTGGTCCAAGTGTTCCGATAATCCTACTGCGGTCAGGCATTCTTTCGCGATCTTTTCTTTTTCGGTTTTAGGTATGTTCTTTCCCTCAAGGCCGAAGATCACGTTCTGAAGCACATTCATCCACGGAAGAAGGCTGTATTCCTGGAACACAACACCGAAAACGCCCTGAGATTCGGAAATGTCTTTGCCGCTGTACATGACCTTTCCCTTGGTCGGCTTTTCAAATCCGGCGATGATGTTCAGTATCGTTGTCTTTCCGCATCCGCTCGGCCCTATCAAACATACGAACTCCCCTTCATCTATCTTCATCGATACGTTCTGCAGGACAACCGCGGCGGTATCTCCCTTCCTGTTCATGTACGCTTTGTAAAGTCCGTTTATCTCGATGGACGTCATCAGCTCCCTCCGCTCTCCATTCCCATTTTCCTTCTGACATGCCTTTCGATCGGATAGAAGACGAATTTCTCTACGATCAGCCCTATGATGGCAATTACCACTATGCAGGCGAATGCCGTCTGAAAATCTATGACGTATCTTGATTGATGTATCGAATATCCGAGGCCGACCGCAACTCCCACGACCATCTCCGCTGCTATAAGCACCCTCCAGGCGCCCGCGAATCCTATCCTGAGTCCATTGACCACGTCCAGTGTGGAATTGGGTATCAGTATGTTCGATATCACTGAACCTTTGGATGCCTTGACCATATGCGCCACTTTCATGTTGACGCTCGGAACGTTGCGTATGCCTGCCGCGGTGTTGATCGCTATCGGCGCTACGGCGGTCATACATATGATGAATATCGCCGACGCCGTACCGAGCCCGAACAGCAGTAATGCGACCGGTATCCATGCGAGTCCGGGTATCATCTGAATGATGTTCACGGGTACGGTGCCTATCGGATAAAATTCTTTGAAATATCCCAGCGCAAGGCCGATCATTATACCCGCGGCGGCAGCGAGACCGTAGCCGATCGTCAGCCTTCCAAGGCTGGCGGAAATGTGGTAATAGATATCGGTTCCGAACATGTTCCTTCCCTGCAGAAGACTTATGAGATGGGCAAATGTCTCCATAGGTGCCGGAAAGTCTATGAAGGACCTGCCGGAATATTCATTGAACCACCACGATATCACCGACCATATTATGAGAATTATGAGGATCCCCAGAACGATCTGTATCGCCCATTTAGAAAACGGGCGTATCCATTCCCTCTTTATCGATATCTTTCCGTCGGGAGGCGCCGTATCCAGAAGCGGCCTTATCCGTTCATCGTCCCTGTTCTTCTTTGCAGGCTTCATCGGATCATCATTATTTTTTTATTAAATAATTTACAAAATATTGGAATGTGCTGTTATTATAACCTGACTTTGACAGCGGCTCCGCTGTAGTTTTGCGAAATTTAGGATTTGACAGTTGATATGACCCGGTTTCGCGGGTCACGGACAGAGGCCCGTGGCCTCCATCCGAGACGCATTCAAGG
>WQZU01000035.1 GCA_009780575.1 Candidatus Methanomicula labiotermitis | reverse complement strand
TCATAGACGCGATCGGTGTGGATACCTCGACCCTCCTCGGTTGACGCCGAACCGTACGAAGCGTTCCGGTCAGCGTGAGCTATCTTCGTCATACCTTCATTTACCGAGGGTGTCGAAGATAAGAAATGCGCTTCGCTAACCAGTAACTATATAACAGAAATGCACATTTGGGAGTTTCACGCCGTGGTAACTCAGTTGGGAGAGTGCAAGACTGAAGATCTTGAAGTCGCTGGTTCGAGCCCGGCTCACGGCACCATAAATTTTTACTCCGCAAGTCACTTTCCGAACACATACGCCAGAACAGCAACGTTAACCAATGCGCCCATCTTCTTGTCGCGGCTTGTTGCGGGACCGTACATCTCAATGATCTTCGCTTTGTATTCCTCTTTCGAAAGACCTTTGTGCGCAGCATAAAATCTTTCCGGATCCATGACGCCCTTGTCCTGATAGTCCATCAGCGTTGCCATGTTCTTACATGTCATTATGCTTATTTAAACTATCAAAGAATAAATACAGATAACACGGTTCCGTAACATGGACAGGGTCTTCATCGATGTCAGGACCAGCGATCTTACGCTGTCTGAGATATTCAGGCATATAGAGAGCATACAATCCGACAATCCGGACCTTGAGATCTTTCTGGACGGCGACAGGCATGCGATAGTCGGCCGCAAGCGAAGAGCAAGCGGAGCCGAGAGGTGATCCGGTGAGGAAAGGGAGACTGACGATAGGCCTCTACAATTCATACAATCCCGCGAAGTTCATGGAGGCGCACCGAAGGGCGCTGGCAAGGGCGGGACCGCTTGCGCTTGCGTTCGATACGAACCTCGCACTTTTCGGCTTCCCCTTTCCGGATGATCCGGGAACGCCTAAAGAACTGGCGGAATGGGTGGCAGGAACGACAAGCATAGGCGACAACGGAGGATATTTCGTGGAGCTTGCGGAGAAAGGAAGATTTCAGAGGTTCCCGTATCCGGGGAAAGGATTCCCGCCGCAGCTGGGCGAGCCGATATTGACAACGAGCAGACCCGATCCCAAACTTCTGATACCGCTGAACGAGGTGAAGAACATGCTGAACAACGGAAAAGGCGTACTTCTTGTGTTCGGCCTCGGACCGCACGGCATACCCAAGAACGCTGCGAACATACCGAAATACAATCTGGACATCACCGGCGGCCGCTACTCTCTGGAAACGTGCACGGCTCTGGGCGCTGTGATAGGCGCCCTTTGCGCTCAGTAACGCTCGTACAACACGGAATCCGGTCCGTAAAGAACGCCGCTCCCCTTTTCCGCGATCCCGACGATCTTCGCATTCCTGTTCCCGGATGCGATGGCCTCCGCCTCGTCGGGCGCCGCCGCTATTATAAATCCCATGCTCATGTTGAAGGTCTGATACATCTCCGCGGTGTCGATGTCCCCCAGTTCCTGTATCTTTTTGAACACCGGAGCAGGTTCGATAGGATCGTTTATCGTATACCGCAGCGTTCTCATGCGCAGCAGATTCCTCAGACCGCCGCCGGTGATGTTCACCATTCCGCTGACCTTGTGCTCGTTTATAATTGAGAGGATCTGTTTAACATATATCTCCGTCGGTTTCAGCAGTTCCGCGCCGACCGTTCCGTTCAGGCCGGATATCCTGTCGTTCATTCCGATCCCGGCGCTTTCGAACACTTTCCTTGCCAGCGTGAGACCGTTGGAGTGCACGCCCGATGATCTCAGCGAGATGATAAGGTCGCCTTCATTCACATCCTGTCCGGTAATGACCCTTTTCTTGTTCACGTATCCGAGACAGGTTCCGGAAATGTCAACGCCTTTCACAAGATCCGGAAGGACGGCTATCTCTCCGCCGACGATCTCCATGTTGGACATCTCCGCCCCTTTCTCCAATCCTTTTCCTATTGCATTCGTTAAACTCTCATCCGGTTTTTCTACGGCAATGTAGTCGACAAAGGACATCGGTTCGGCGCCTACGCATATTGTGTCGTTGACATTCATGGCAATACAATCAATACCGACGGTGTCCCATATTCCGAGTTCCTGCGCAACAAGAAGCTTTGTTCCCACTCCGTCCGTGCAGAGAGTAAGATAATCTTCGCCGAAATCTATGAGACTGGTGAACAGACCCTTCATGCCCGCGGCTTGCCCTTTTCCGGTCCTCTTGTATCTGAGTTCCTTAACCAGCGATTCTATCGCACCGGATTTTCGGTCTATGTCCACGCCCGCTTTCGCATATGTCCATTTTGACGGCATATTATCCAGTGCAGTAACGTATGAGCGTTTATATCTTCTTTTAAGAAATTGCGAATGTATTAAATCGGCGTAGCGGATGATACGCACGATGACAAAGCGCTGGCTTGCCGAACGCAAACAGGAGAAGTACTACAGGCTGGCAAAGAAACTGGATTACAGGTCGCGGGCATCATTCAAACTCATACAGATGGACGATCGTTTTGACATATTCCGAGAAGGGGATTCGGTTGTTGATCTTGGAGCATCTCCGGGCGGCTGGTTACAGGTAGCAAAAGAACGCGTCGGCAGCGGAAAGGTAATAGGCGTGGACCTCAGGCCGATAAGACCGATAGACGGCGTTGTGACGATAATCGGCGACATAACCGACAAGGGAACAATAAACGAACTTCTTGAAAAACTCGGAAGAAAGGCGGATGTCATCCTATCCGATATGGCGCCGAACATAGGCGGTCATTACTCCACGGATCACGCACGTTCCGTTCATCTGTGCGCATTCGCGGTCAACGCGGCCGACAACATACTGAAAAAAGAAGGAAAAATGGTGGCGAAGGTGTTCATGGGCGATCTTTTTCAAACGATGAAAGAAGAATTTGAAAAAAGATTCCGCATCGTGAAAGTTCACGCTCCCGACGCCACCCGGTCCGCGTCATCCGAAGTTTACGTCATCGCAAAAGGATTCAAAGGACATGAACCGGAAGAGATGCACACCGAGAACACCGAGAAAAAGACAAAGTTCACGGTAAAAGGGGAAATAAGATGAAGCCCGGCAAGATCATATGCATAGGATGGAACTACAGATCACATCTGTCGGAAACGGATGCCGTGCTGCCGGATGAACCGGTGGTGTTCCTGAAACCGTCATCATGTCTGATTGGCAACAACGGCAGCATAATCGCAACGGATGTCGGCGCGATACATCATGAGATCGAATTGGCACTGATATTCGGAAAAGATTGTAAGAATTCGACGGAAGAGGATGCGCTGTCATATGTGTCGCATGCTGCAGTCTTCAACGATATAACCGCAAGAGAGATTCAGAACAAAGCCAGGTCGGCCGGCAACCCGTGGTGCATCGCAAAGGGCATGGACACCTTCGGCCCCATGTCCGATCCGGTTTCAATAGATTCTGTCAAAGACGTTCATGATTTGGATTTAGAACTATCAGTGAACGGTATAGTAAAACAAAAGGGGAACACATCGATGATGATCTTCAGCATCGGCAAACTTATCGCTTACGTGTCGAAGTTCATGACAATAGAGAAAGGTGACATAATGGCGACCGGAACGCCGGAAGGTGTCGGTCCGCTTGTGAAAGGCGACACGGTCGTTGCAAAGATACCAGGCGTCGGAGAACTGAGGAACAGAGTGATCTAATCCCAAAATCTTTTGTTCTTTGCGTAAAGGACCTCTGATGCCAGTATGTCTCTGAGAAGATCATCCTCGTCAATATGCATCCTTCTCAGTATCCGGGAGGCGGAATCCGGTCCGATCCCTCGCCCGGCGAGGACCATCACCGCTTTTTTTCCTTCCTCGTTTACAAGATTGGCATTGCGGAGGATCCTCATCATTTCCTTTTTGTCCGATTCGTTCAGGTCCTTTTTAGAGAACAGTTTGATGCTGTCGCGTTCATATTCCTTCAGAGCCGCCAGCATACCGCCGCCGCATTTGTTACAGACGAATCTTTTAGGTGATTCGCCGACACGCATTCTCCATTGGCTCTGGCATCTGATGCAAGAGATGTGAACGACCTCATCCTCAAGCCTTTTCTTCATTGCCATAAGTATGGAATGATCGGCCCTCATCGGCTGCATAAGCTCTTTCGTTCTTGTGATGCCCTCCATTCCCATTGGTGAAACTGCGGTGACCTTTATCTCAACGGATCCGTCGCAGAGCGCCGAAACCGCCTTTTCCGAATTCGCTATGTCGAGGTCTTCCCACAAAACTTTGCATACTGCGTCGTCGTACACAGGGCTGTCGCGGTATGTTTCGAAGAGACGCGAGAAATTAATGTACCTGTGATCCGCGTCCTTATCGATTATGCCGAACTTCTTGGCAACGTACATGAATCTCCACTTAAGATAGGACGAACCTCCCATTGTCAGTCTGGTAAGCGATTCCACGCTTCCCGGCCGTATTGATGTGATCGTGTTCAGTAAAACATCTTTACCGACATTCCTCGGAAGTTCAATTATGATCCGGTACGGATCCGTTGAGATCCCGACGCTTTCCCCGAGTCTTGCGGACAGCAGGGCCGAGTATATCTTACTGAGGGTTTCGTTAACACGCGTTCCGAAACATGAGTTTATTATCGCAAGTTTGTCTCCGATCTCCAATGTTACGAGTTTATCGGACGGGACATCCGACGTCTCCCTTTGTTTTCTTATATAATCAGTTATACGTTCATTCGCATGTTCATCGCATTGATAATCATCCGCGTTGCCGATTCGCCTCAGACGTCCGACCTCCATTGCGACCTCATACGGAACGGGTATGTCGCTCCCGGTCCACGAAGGAACGGAACCGATCTCCTTGGAACCTTCCACCAGAAGCTCGTCTTCACGCATTTCCACTATTCTCCATGTTCTTCCCTTGGCTATGAACATGGCGTACGGTTCAGCGAAGGTGGCGACAAAACTCTCATCCAATGTTCCGATGATCCCTCTTGTGCCTATGTCGCGTATCAGATACGTTCTTTCATCGGGTATCATTGATATGTTGTTGTAAAAATAATCCATCCCTTTCTTGGAACGCCTGAATCCGCTGTCGTCCTCGAATATCATCTTTATCGATATCAGCTGCTCAAGTACGCTGTCCATCTCAAAGCGTTCAAGGTCGCGGAACGCGTGAGACCTTTTGAACACGGAGAACGCGGAATCCCTGTCGATGCGTGAGGACATGGTCATCGCTATCATCTGGTTCGCGAGCACCGTGTAAGGTTTCGGGCGGCCCGCCTTGTCTTCGAGCTCTTTGGATCCCGTTCTGCGTCCGATGACCGCCGCTTCCAGTAATTCGTCGGGCGATGTTGCCAATATCTTTGCGCGTATCGTTTCGCCTATACGGTGCCCGGCCCTTCCCGCGCGCTGTATCATGCGCGAGACCTGTCTCGGAGAATTGAACTGTATCACAAGGTCAGTGGAACCGACGTCGATCCCGAGCTCAAGCGATGAAGTGCATATCAATGCTTTCAGCTCGCCTTTCTTGAAACGGTCCTCCATGTCCATTCTGTTCTCTTTCGAAAGGGAACCGTGGTGCACATCTATCGAAATGCCGGGATCAAGAATGTGATACCTCGCGGCAAGCCACTCCGCAGTCTCGCGCGTGTTCACGAAGAACAGTGTGGATCTTCCGTTCTCAATGTGCTCCTTTGCTCGTTTTATAATGGCGAGCATATCAGGATCGCATTGAAGCTTATCGATAAGGACGGGATCGTCATCCGGTACGGGGCATTCTATATCCAGGACAAGATCCCTTTTCGTGTTGTGTTTCGATATGACAACGTTTCTCCCAACGCCGGAAAGGAATCCTGCAACCTCATCGACGTTGCTGACGGTCGCCGATGACCCTATCCTCTGATATTCGCCCGCCAGAACCGCAAGCCTCTCCATGGCAACGCTCAGCTGCGCCCCTCTCTCAACGGTCGCCAGTTCATGTATCTCGTCGATCACCAGCCATTTCACGCCCGCCAGATGTTCCCGTAACCGTTTTCCGGTGAACAGGACCTGCAGCGTCTCCGGTGTTGTTATCAGAACATCCGGAGGATCCCGCGACTGTTTCATCCTTTCATGGGCGGCGGTGTCGCCGTGTCTGACGCTGACCTTCAGATCAAGAATTTTCCCGAATTCTTCCATTCTTCTGAGCATATCCCGGTTCAGGGCGCGCAAAGGCGTCACATAAACACACCGTATCCCTTTTCCGGGAGTTCTGAGAAGCATATCAAAGATCGGTAACATGACCGCTTCCGTCTTTCCGATGCCGGTCGGCGCCACAAGAAGAACGTTGTTACCTTCAAGTATCTTCGGTATAACGTCGGTCTGCGGGTCAGTGGGTTCAAAGATGTTCATACCGCTGAGAACATCCGCCACTCTCGGATCAAGCAATTCGAATGACAACTGTATCAAGACAGGATATCAATATATTATATTGCCTGTAGTCCGAAGACGGTAAAAGGTTTGGAAGGAGATCAGGTCTTTTTCTTAGCGGGTGCTTTTTTCTTTACGGATGCCTTCGCCTTCTTTTTCGGCTTTTGCTGCTCCCTTTTGTTTCCTTTCACGATCGCAGATATCTCTTCCGCCTGTTTCTTGCCGTCCGTGATGTCAGATGCTCTGTATCTGAGGACCGTCCATCCTCTGTGTGAAAGCGAATCATCGACCGGTTTTCTAAGGCCGTCCTCATCAACGAAGACCGCCACTCTCCATCTTACGAAGGCGACGTCTATCTTGTCACGGCCGTAGTTCCTTCTGTATCTCAGACGCTTGTTCCAAACGGCCCTCCTGAGCCTGAGCTCCGGAGTATCCACAAGCAGGTAGGCAAGATCGTACATGTCCATACCGAGGCTGTCGTCAACGGCGTCCATGACCTCCTCCGCTTCTTTCCAAGCGTCGGTGATATCGTCCTCCATGAACCTCATGACCGCCCAGTCCTTCATTTCAAGGGATTCGTCAAGCGCGTCGTCTATTTCCTTGCTCACGAACACCGCCACCTTGGCGCCGATGTACGCAACATGGATGTCCTCCTCCCCGTAGTGCCTTCTGTATCTGTATCCGTTCCACCACAGTCTTCTTCTGAGTTTCAGCTCAGCGCTGTCGTAAGGGGTCCATTCCTTGTGCACTTCCGCATCGTGCTCATCCGCTCCGGCCATAAGGAAGAGGTTCCTGTTGATCGTGTCCATGACCTCGTCCGCTTCCTTTCTGGCATCGGTGATATCGTCCTCCATGTACCTGAGAACGGTCCATCCCTCTGCTCCGAGAGCACGATCCACCAGATCATCCTTCTCCGGGCCGACGAGCACAGCCACCTTTGTCTGCGGGAACGCGATCGTGATGTTATACAATCCGTAGGATTTCCTGTATTTGTAGCCTCTGCTCCACAGTCTTCTCCTGAGCCTCAGTTCGGCGCTGTCCTCTTCCGTCTCTTCCCTGAGGACATCCTCATCGGATCCTCCGGCAACAACGGTCAGGCCGAGACTGCGGTCAACGGCGTCCATGATCTCATACGCTTCCTTTCTGCCGTCGGTAACGGTCTTCTCTATGAACCTCATGACGGTCCATCCCTTCGCTCTCAGAGATTCATCAACGGAGTCGTTCGCCCTTTTACTGACGAACGCCGCTACCTTTGCACTCGGGAACGCGATCGTTATCTTCTCTTCCCCGTAGGTCTTCCAGTATCTGTAGCCTCTGCTCCACAGTCTTCTCCTGATCTTCAGGTCGGCGCTGTCGTCGGCAGACTCTTTTCTTAAGATGTCCTTGTCCATGTGATCGTCGGCCACCTTAAGTATAAGGTTCTTGTCAACGGCGGCCATGACCCGGTTCGCCTCTCTCCTGGCGTCGGTGATCTTGTCCTCCATGAACCTGAGAACGGTCCATCCTCTGTTCTTGAGAGCTTCGTCAGTAGCGTCATCCTTCTCCTCACTGACAAAAACGGCGACCTTAGCACGGATGTACGCCAAGTTTGCGTTCTCCTTGCCGTAGTGCCTTCTGTATCTGTATCCGCCCCACCACAGTCTTCTTCTGAGTTTAAGTTCAGCGTCGTCCTCAGGGCGTTCTTCCATGAAGATGTCGTCATCGACCTTCTCTTCATATTCCGAGTCATCCTCTTCCTCTTCCACGACTTCTTCGAGAGGTTCAACGTATTCATATGCGGCCACGGGTTCTTCTTCAATGATCTCTTCCGCAACGAACTCTTCTACGATCTCTTCCTCAATGTATTCCGCATCGATCGGCTCCTCTTCCAGGAGTTCTTCGTTAACATACAGATATTCATCGACAGGCTCTTCTTCAACGATCTCCTCGATGAACTCTTCAATGATCTCTTCCTCAGCTTCGGATGCGGGTTCTTCCTGCGGTACTTCATCATCCACTTTCCACATGATCTCTTCAGTAACGACCTCAACGACCTCTTCCGGCGTCTCTTCCTGAACTTTCCACATCACTTCTTCTACGACGGGTTTTTCTTCTACGATCTCAGCAACGGGCGGAGTCTCGACAACGAGCGCCACCACAGGCTCCGGAACTTCCACGACCGCCACGGATGCCGGCGGTGCAACCTCTTCCTCAACGGGAGCGGTGACCTTCAGCAATATCTCCGAAATGTCCATGACCTTGACCTTCGATCCCATGTTCTTCGCACCGGCGCTCAGGTTGAGCACACAGAACGGACACGCAGTCGCTATTATCTCGGCGCCGACCTCTTCTGCATCCTTTATTCTCTCGATCGCAATGTTCACCGCAAAATCGTTGAAAGCGCTCTTGTAGCCCCCTCCTGCGCCACAGCATCTTGAGTTTTCCTTATTCTTGTCCATCTCAACGAGCTGCACGCCCTTGATCCTTTTCAGAACGTTACGAGGTTCATCGAACACCTTTGAATGTCTGCCGAGGTGACACGGATCGTGATAAGTCACCTTTGCGTTCATCGGGTGGTTGAATGCCAATTTTTTGCTCGTCATGAGCTTATTGATGTATTGCGTGAAATGATAGACCTCCTGGCCCGCCTTCGAGTAATGGTCGCCGAAGTCGGTTGACACTGTTTTAAAACATCCGGAACAGGTCATGATCATATCCTTCGCACCCATTCCGTCGGCCTTGTTCACAACATGGTCGGCGGATTTTCTCGTCAGCGTCTTGACGCCGGTCCTGAGCGCAGGAGAAGTACAGCAGTATTCATCGGGCCCGAGACAGTTCTGTTTGACACCGGCCCGGTCAAGCACCTCGACACCGGCCTTCGGTATGTGCTGCATCCTGTAGGATCCCGTACATCCTGCGAACATGATGACATCCGGTACAGCCGCCCTTTCAACGTTCTCCGGCCACCATGCGTCTCTTGAAGCGGGATCCTCGCCGTATGGGTTGCGGTTCACGGATATGCGCTCGGTGAGTTTCTTGTGCGCGGGAAGAGGCCCAACCTCAAGATCGACAAGCCACGCCCTTATCCTCTCCCAGAACGAGACGAGTTCCAGGCCGGCATGGCATACTTCCTCGCAATTGCCGCATCCGGTACACTTGTAAATGGCGTCAGCGAAATCATCACCGGCCTCGACCTTCCTGTTGAGGAGTTTGTCCATCATGTTCTTCTTGTCGAGTTGCGTCAGATAGTAAATTTTCCCTCTCGGGGTAACGGACTCCCACGGAGTCTGCGCATGTGCTTCGCACACTTCAATACAATAACCGCACTGAAGGCACGCTAAAATCTCTTTCTGGATACGCGGCATCTTCACAACCAATGGTTTTTTCCCCATACGATGACCTCAATTCACACGTTCGCGGCACGTATGACATACATGCCACGTTTACTGTTACTGCCTTAAAGAGGACGACAC
Organism: Candidatus Methanomicula labiotermitis; assembly: GCA_009780575.1. Classification (GTDB taxonomy): domain Archaea; phylum Thermoplasmatota; class Thermoplasmata; order Methanomassiliicoccales; family Methanomethylophilaceae; genus Methanomicula; species Methanomicula labiotermitis. The sequence continues at coordinate 3,928 of WQZU01000035.1, read as the reverse complement.
TATATTTATGTTTTCAAAGGACACGCACGTGTTGATATAGTCGCGCGGGCATATCTGCGCGAAATGAAGGAACACGCATACTTCGACAACAGTGCGACCACGGCGGTTGCCAAAGAGGTGCTGGATGAGATGTTACCGTTCTTCACGGGATCGTACGGCAACCCGGGCAGCATCCATTCGATGGGCGATGAGGCGGCAAAGGCGGTGATGACCGCAAGAAAAAGAACGGCATCGGCGCTGAACTGCAGACCGTCCGAGATAATATTCACGTCCGGCGGAACGGAATCCGACAATCTCGCGCTGATCGGCGCGGCGATGCGATCAGGAAAACGAAAGATAATAACTTCCGCGATCGAACACTCGGCCGTCTTGGAGGCGTGCAGGTTCCTCGGTACGCTGGGATACGAAACGGTTCTGCTTCCTGCGGACGGAAAAGGACGCGTCACCGTAAACAATCTGACCGATCTGATAGACAACGACACCGCGGTCGTTTCCGTAATGACCGCGAACAACGAGATAGGAACGATACAGCCGATCGCGGAATTGGCGAAGACGGCACACGAGCACGGTGCGCTTTTTCACACGGATGCGGTGCAGGCGTTCACGAGAACGGATATCAACGTTGTCCGTGACAATGTCGATCTGCTGTCGATATCAGGACATAAGATACACGGTCCGAAAGGCATAGGCGCATTGTACGTCAAAAATGGTGTGAATATTTCGCCTATGCTGTTCGGCGGCGGACAGGAACGAGGAATGAGACCGTCCACAGAGAATGTTCCGGGCATGGCCGGCCTCGGCAAAGCTTCGGAACTGGCTATGGCAACGATGAAGGGCGATGTAAAAAGAATGGAAGGAATGCGCGACAAGATCATCAATGAGATATTGAGCATAAGGGGCGCATATCTGAACGGGCCGGCGGAGAACAGACTGTGCAGCAACGCCCACTTCGGTTTCGACGGCATAAAGGGCAAGGACCTGGTGCTCCGTCTCAGCAAAATGAATGTTATGGCATCAACCGCATCGGCGTGTTCCGCCGGGAGCACCGAACCCTCGCACGTGATGACCGCCATAGGGAGATCGGCAGGCGAAGCGCTCTCGTCGCTCAGGATATCGCTGTCCAGATATACAACGGATCGCGAGGTTGATCTTCTTCTGGACGCCGTTCCGGATGCGGTAAGATCGCTCAGAACAAGAATGTGAAGATATGAGCGTCAAACGATTCGTAAAGGGCATCCCCGTTCCGATATGCGGCCTCTCGCTGGGCCTGGCGTCGCTGGACAGGTTCCTTCTCGAGCATTACGGCGATATGTACACGGTAAGCATATGCGCCTTTCTTTCACTCATCATAGCGGCGCTGTTCACGATCAGAATAATCATCGACGGCGAAGGCATCAGAAAGGATATTGAGAATCCGGCGGTCTTCGCCGTCCTGCCGACTTACACGATGACGCTGATGCTGCTGTCGGCTCACGCCGGCCAATACATCGGCGTGATCGCACAGGGAATATGGATCTCCGCAATTGCGGCAAGCTTTGTGATAATGTTCTTCTTCATCAAACGGTTTTTAATCAATTTCAGGATAGAGAATGTTTTCCCGAGCTGGGTTATAATATTCGTCGGTTACGTTGTTGCAAGCGTCACATCCCCCGCCTTCGGAATGGAATGGCTCGGGAGGCTGCTGTTCTGGTCGGGATTCATCGGTTATCTGTCGATACTGCCGATCGCGGCATATCGTACGTTATTCGTGAGAGCCATACCGGAATCCCTGATACCGCAGGCGGCAATATTCACTGCGCCGGTGAATCTATGCATCGTCGGATGTCTGGCAGTATACGGTAATGCGCCGCCGGAGGCCGTCCTTGCGTTTCTGGTCGTATTGAGCGTTGTAAGTTATGCGGCCGTAATAGCATATCTGCCGAAAATGCTCAACAGGAGATTCTATCCCAGTTATGCGGCGCTGACCTTCCCGCTGGTGATAAGTGCAGCGTCATTCTATGAACTGGGCAAACATTACGATCTTTCCGGAGATGTGTTCCATATCGCTCAGACGGCAACGGCATTGATCGCCGTTGTCATTGTCGCTTATGTGCTCATCAGATATTCCGTGTTTCTGTACCGGACCGCAAAACCCGCCGGGACTGCGCGCTCAGCATGATACGGGAACATCGATCATTTTTCCGCGGAGGTCTCATCGGAAAAGCATTTTCCGTACAGAGCACAGATCTTCTTACGGTATTCGAAGATCGCTCCGTCGTAACTTTTGAAGACGGAGAAATCCTGTTCTTCATCGTCGGTCGCTATTTGCATTATAATCACTCCTTATGCGTTTCCAGATAGTGTGGGTTCAGTTCCGCTTTGAAATATTGTTTTCTCTTGATCCATATGAAACCCTCGCCGCGCGAGATCACTGCAACGTCCACCGGGCCGCCGACCGTTTCGGCGCCGTCGGATATACGCCGCTTCAGCGATGTTATGTTCACGAGCGATTCGGCCATCAGCGCCAACTCATCCTTTGACAGATATTTGATGATGGCTTTGGTCGGGCGCATGTATTTCGCCTCCAGGAAATCGTAAAGATCCTTCACAAGCACGGATATGAGGTCGGTGTTGTATTTTCGGATGCTCTCCTTATGGGTGTCATCGCCTCCCAGACAATCTATGAGCGTCTCCGTGACATCGTCCAGAGCCGTGTTGAAACTTTTGAGCACATATGCCGCCAGCCTTTCGTTCACTCCCGTCAGGAACGTTTCCGTGACATCTCCCTGCGCGAACGGCTCCACCCATGAAGGGTCCTTTGCGCTTATCGCTCCGTTTTTCACTTCCTTGTATCTGAGCTCGCCGAAAAGGCTTCCGTACACTTTGTATTCTATGAAAGACGGAAATATCTGATCGTTGCCGAATCCGGTGAATATCAGTCCGGAGAAATGGTTGCCCATGCCGTTAAGCGTTATTATGCGGTCGGTGAATATTCTCACGACCGGATCCAGGTGATCCATTATGCTGAATTGCTCGGCATCCTCGTCCAGAATGAAAACGGTTCCTCTGTCAAGGTTCTCGAGTATCTTCTCTCTCACGGATCTCACGGCTTTGCTTTTGAAGTCCACCGTGCATTTTCCGAGCATATTCTCAACGACCTCCTTCATAGAGTCTTTCGAAACCTCCTCAAGTTTCTTCCGGTCCACGGACGAGTTCTTTATCAGATCGTTACGAACGCTGTCAAACCTTTCGCGTGCGTGCTTGCATATCTCCTTCCAGAAATCCACGATCATCCTGGACATCTCCATATCCGCAAGATCGTCGGAGATCATAGAGACGGCCTTCTGACCGTTCTCCAAAGCATTACCGGTGTTTATGAATCTGAAGAAGCTTTCCGCATATTCCCTCAGCGTGGGGAAAGAGGCGTTGCCCAGACTTACTCTGAACTCTTTGATTATGATCTCTATCGGCATACCGGATATCTCGGAGTGATTGTATGTCATGACTCCGACAGGATGTTTCCTTGAAAGCGCGAATATCTTGTCGGCAGAGAAGATCTTCGGACCTTCTTCTTTCCTGACAGTGGAGGCACTGTCCGCCGCAAGTACGATACAGTTCTTATTCATTATCAGTATCTCAGACGTCATTTGTCCTCGGCTTAGAGAGCACATACGAATTATTTAATTCCGCTGGCAACCGCAGGAGTGTTAAAAAAGGCGGCCCGGACGGGAGGTCCGGGCCGTGTACGAACGTCTTTACGATCAAAACGCATATTCATGTATCGCCTTCAGCGTTACATGCGGCCGCTTCGCATACTTCTGTCTTACGTGAATTCGACACCCTGAGCAAACTTTTCTGAATTCTGTTGTTTTTTGATGTTTTTGCACGGTTTTCGATTGGTATTTTCGGATGATCGTTACTACGGGCGAGAGCTGTCGCTATTCCTGCG
>WQZU01000034.1 GCA_009780575.1 Candidatus Methanomicula labiotermitis | reverse complement strand
GCCTGAGGAAATTGAGATATTCCTGCCCCATGACGGTGAGACGGGATGCGGAGATCGTTCAGCGTAAGCTATTTACGGACATGGCTCAAATACAGGATAAGTCGCACTTTTCAACAGAGGAAAACATTAAAATATGAATCTCGGAATTATGCGGCGGAGGTAATCTAATGGCGGTTACAATAAAGGCAGATGATTGTGTAGGTTGCGGCGCATGCGTTGACGTATGCCCGGAAAATGCGATAAAATGCGATGACATAGCGGTGGTCGATGCAAAGGCCTGCACAGACTGCTCCATCTGCATTGATGAGTGTCCGGCTGACGCGATCGTCGAGTAAGCGTGCGCTCAAACCATTTACATATAATTTTTATTTCTCAATTGAGAACGCAGCCGTTCATTTTCGATAAAGGTTCACATTTCCGCTGATGGAAGCCGGTTCACGCCCAATACGGTTTCTTGACGAATTTGTACGCACTGTTCATCGCGGTCGCGGCTTCGCCGCATGCGGTTATTATCTGCTTGTATTTCCCTTCGTAATCAACAACGTCTCCGCATCCGAATATCCCGTTCCTTGATGTGCGCATCGCGGGATCCACCTTAAGAAAACCGTTCTCCGTCAGTTCGAGATCCCATTTTTTGAGGTCTTCCAGATCGGATGACGTTCCTATGAGTATGACCGCGAGATCCGCTTCAACATCGAATGTCTTATCTCCTCTTCTCAGAGTGACCGACCTCACAGCGTCATCGCCGTTCACGGAAACGAGGTCGGAACCCATTATCGCCTCGATCGTGCTTTCTTTGAGCGCTACCGTGTTGCTTTCGTCGCATCTGAACTCGTTCCTGCGGTGGACCAATGACGTTGACGTCACGGAATCGGCTATCAGCGCCATCTCTATGGCGCTGTTCCCTCCTCCGAATACGATCACTTTCTTTCCGATGAGCTCCTCCTTCGGAGGAAGTATGTAACACAGCCCTCTGTTTTCGAATTCGCTTTCTCCCTTGCATCCCATCTTCTTGGGTTTGAACATGCCCATACCGGTTGCAATTATTATCGAGTGCGTACGGTATTCGCCTTTGTCCGTTACAACGATCAGTTCTTCGGTTCCGTCGTTGATCTCCGTGACCTTTTCCTTCTCTTTGATCTCACAGCCCATTGATTCGGCCTGCGCGTAAAGTCTGTCGGAAAGTTTACGTGCCTGTATTCTTTCAAAACCGGGATAATTCTTTACTGCTTTGTCAGGGTACAGAGAAACAAGCTGACCTCCGATCTCCGCCGCATCTATGATCAGGGTGTTCATCATTCTGGTCCTGGCGTAGATGCCCGCAGTAAGGCCACCCGGTCCGGCACCGATGATGATAAGATCATGGGTCATTCTGTCGGGGTACGTATTTTTTATATAAAACAGTGATTGCGGAGTATTACCTGAACCGATCATTATTCTGAACCGATCGTGTTTTTAATTGAACGCCTGCTGAAAAATTCAGATAAAATTGAAATGAGCTCACGTATTCCGCAACACCGTTCAAAATGTACGCGGATGCACATACGATGTGCACATATCGTGCGTCACACGCACCCAACGGTTATAACGGCGCACATCGGTACCGTGTTCGTTATGAACGCCCATGATGCGGACGAGGACTACACGGAAAGTGTGCTGAACATCATTCTGGACGAGATAGATGACATCATCATTATACACGATTCACGTCATACCATCGTCTGGATGAACCGCGCCGGGGTCGAAAGGTTCGGCAGATCCCTTGAGGATGTCATAGGGAAGGAATGTTACACCCTGTTCGGAAGATCGGTGCATTGCGAGAATTGTACGATAACGTCTGCGATTCAGGAAGACGCGTCCAAAAAAAGGAGGGTTTTTCCGTCAACCGGTGAATTTTACGAGTGCACGACCATCCCTCTTACAAAAGGAGACGATATAAAACTGGTGGTGCAGCATCTTAGAAGGATTGAACAACAATAAATACGAACACGACGTTGGCGGTGTTAGGTAATATATCATGGCAGGAATCGGATTGGAAGAATACATACCGGTGTTTGTGGTCGGCGCAATATTTTTCATCTGTCTGTTCGCGTATAACGCAAAGGACAAAATCGCAAAATGTATAAACAAGAAACCGAAGACTGAACGCTGATCCGCGTTGATGGAACGATTTCTGCATATTACGCGATCCTCAGGCCGCATCTATTTTTGAAAGCGGTCGTTTTATTACTTCAGAAGATGATACGGTATCGGTGATACTATGGTGATTATCCCGGAAAAAGTTCTGGAAGCGTTCAATGATCCTAAATCGGTAAAAGTACTGACCTCTGTTGAAACGGGCGGGCAGCCGCACGTCATCGTGTGCGGAAGCATAAGCGCCTTAGATGCTGAGACGGTGGTGGTCGGAGAGATATTAATGAAAAAGACGTCCTCAAACCTTGAAAGGCACCGTAAGGCTGCGGTACTGGTCCTTATTGACAGGATATCGTACGTCATTCACGTCAAAGTTAAGAAACGCATTGCCGAAGGTCCCGTTCTTGATAATATGAATCATGTGCTTGCGGGCATGGGCCTCAGGGCGCATGCGGTCTGGGCGTTCGAACCGCTGGCGGTCTACGACCAAAGCGCATCTCAGTCAGCGGGCATAAAATTAGCATAAACCGTTTTTTTAACTTCTTTCCTTCATCTTTTTCAATTTGATGGGCAAGATTGATATCCCTGTCCGCGCATCGTGGTTTATGTGGGACCTTGCAAGAGGAAGGATGTTCTTCATGGTGGGTGCGGCCCTTGCGTTCATTGGTATGGGCATCATAACGCTTGGGCATACGATCTCCGGAATCATTCTGTTCACCGTCGGCGTATTTCTCATCATAGTCGGACTCTCGATACTCAGACTGCATCTCAGCGCGGGTCTTCGGAAAAAATGATTTCGGAACGCAATGAAAAATTTGTGGTGTTTAAGAAGTTTAAAGGGTTTGCAGGCTCAGTATCTGCGCCTGTTGTTATCCCTCGGCGGGGCGTGCTTCTTGAAGCAGTCCCTGCAGTATACAGGTTTTCCCTGTGTCGGTTTGAAGGGAACCTCACATTCGTTTCCACAGTCTGAGCACGTGGCTTTGTGGTATTCCCTCGGCGGCTGGTCTCTGTCCCTGTAATTCCTATCTCCGTAGGCCATTTCTATTCCTCTTTTTGAAGTATTCCAATATCATCTTCCTCGCCTTTCGGACGGACCAGATCGTAATATCACGAATGCCTCTGCTCCCGGATAGATGATAGTAGTTTATAAAACTAGTACTTTGCCGCGCCGTGATTTCACTTTTTTATGCAGCAATCGACGCACATCCATGTGTCTTTGTAGGACCGCAGCTCGTTTCCGCATTTTGAGCACAGCTTTGAATGATCGGCGGAACCGTCTTCGATCTCCTTTCCCGAAAGGTCGTCCGAGGCCCACTCGATAAGACGGATCAGTTCATTGTATGCTTCGTTCACCGGTTTCTCATAATACTGCAGGTTGTCGTATTCGTTGTATAGTCTCAGTCTCATTTTCTTTACGGCGGCGCATACGTTTGAATACATTCCTGATGGGATCCTTTTCCTGCATGCGACGCTGTCACGGTATCTGATGTCCAAGTACGTGATGCTGTTGTCCAGGAACGCGCTGAACTTCCGCTCGTCCGGGAATACGGGGATCGAAAGTATGAGTTCTTGGTTCTTCTTCAGATTTTCGTCTCTGTCCATGACGGAGATCAATGCTTTTTTGATCTCTTCCCTCATCTCACCGGTCACCTGACCGTATATTTTTCTCAGCCGGGGGACATCCTCGCTTCTTCCTGCGGACCTTACTTTCATTGCGGCCGATCTGAATTCCTGTCCGCTCTTGTGCTCGAGTATGTCAAAGAGGTCGGGCATCATGGTGTCCGCCTCGCCGATCGCGGTAAGGTAACCGAGACACGCGATCCGGACGTTCTCTTTGTCGGACGATCTGATCTTCTTCACGGCGTCCAATGCCGCACGTTCTTTCACGGCTGCCAGAAGTTTTATTACGTCTGCTCTTACGCGCTCGTCCGTGTTGATAAGGTGTTTCGAAACGATGCCGTAGAACGACGGATCGTAATTAGCGATCAACCATCTGTCCTCGGATATCGCGAATTTTCTGCCGGAGGCAACGAAGTCCACGCCGTCAAGGAAACGATTGAGATACTCCGCCCTGCTTGTGCTCATGTTATACGTCCGTATGCGCCTTGCACGGTATCAGATGTCCCTTTCCGAGAGGGCTTTCTTCAGCATCACAACTTCCTCATCGGTCAGCGTCACGCCTTTGCCCATCTTCTCTCCATCGGGGGACCATTCCCTTATATCATATTTCGGCTCCCTGCCGTTCCAGCTTATCATATTCAATTCTTTCGTCCATCCTTTCGATGATTCGGAAAGAACCGCGACCTTCTCCACTATTTCGTATTTGAATTCTGCCATTTTGTTCGCCTCTCTCTTATAGCTTTTTCTATAATATTTGTTTAATGCTTCTTCTTATATTTAAATCAAAGTAAGAAAAACTCATATATTAGAGGAGAAGGATGTATGCTCCATCCCGCTTCGCCTTCCATAACGTTACCGGTACGCCTTATCAATATCCGATTTTCGGCGCTTGATTTTTCTTTCTGAAGATTTAGAATATTTTTTCAAAGGTTTAAAATACTATTCGTTCCTTATTTGTTGTATAAAGGATATATGCGTTACAATCTGTTCGTACACCCATGTTATTTCGCGGGTGTAAAAGAGGCAACATAAATGGATGAGATCATCATTGTTCTGATAGCGGCATTGACCTTCATGATAGGTTCTTCGGCGTTTTTCTCCTTGTCAGAGACGTCATTCACGTCAATGAACCGCATAAGGATGAAGAATTATGCGAAGGAAGGCAACAAAAAGGCTGAGAAGGCCATCGACATATCGGAGGACTACGACCGTCTGCTTACAACGATACTTGTCGGCAACACGTTTGTGAACATATCCGCCGCAACGATCTCGGCGATACTCTTCGCCATATTCATCATTGACGCGAACGTATCCGCCGCGGTGTCCACCGTTGTCTTGACGCTGATACTTCTGACGTTCGGTGAGGTCACGCCGAAATGCATCGCCAAGGAACGTCCCGAGAAGATAGCTATGAAGGTCGCGGGAACACTTTCCGTCCTTATCGTGATATTCTACCCGCTGAGCATGATCTTTGTCGGACTGAGGAAGCTTTTGACCAGGTCCATACCGGAAGAGGACGCTCCCACAATAACGGAGGAAGAACTGATCGTGATGATCGACGAGATCCGTGAGGAAGGAACGATAGAGAAACGCGAAAGCGACCTCATAAAATCGGCGATAGAGTTCGATGACATCACGGTAAGCGAGATGTGCACTCCCCGCGTTGACATCACCGCGTTGGAAGTGAAATCGGACATAGAGAAGATAAAGAGGGCGTTCATGGAGACGGGATTCTCAAGGATACCCGTTTACAGGGAAACGGTAGATCAGATAATAGGCGTCGTTTACATCAAGGATTTCTATAATCTGCTGTTCGATTCGGACGGTGCAAAGATGGAAGACGTTATACGTCCGATCAAATTCGTTCCGACGACAATGAAGATCTCCGTCCTGCTGAAGGATTTCCAGAAATCGAAGACGCACATGGCCGTTGTCATCGATGAATACGGCGGCACTGTTGGCATAGTGACATTGGAAGACGCGGTCGAAGAGCTTATCGGCGAGATATGGGACGAGAGCGATGAGATCGAACATAAGATCACCGAGAACGCGGACGGCAGCTATCTGGTGCACGGAGACGCGCATATGAGCGATCTTACGGAATTCGGCATAGACATGGATCTTGAGGATTTCGAAGGCGACACGATAGGCGGTCTGATACTTTACAAGCTTGGCCGCATACCGACGAGCGGCGACGTGATAGATATGGATACCGCGGTCATGACCGTCAAATCGGTTAAGAACAGGCGTATACGGGAAGTGCTCATAACGAAGGCGGAAAAGGAAGAGACGCCGGAAGATAAGGATTCAGACTGATCCCGATATTTCATCAAGGAATTTTTTCATATTCTTCACTGCTATCTCCTTCCTTGCGGGATGCGCGACGATCTTGCATGTTACTGAGATCACATCGCCGTGGTGCGCTGTTTCATATCTCTCGGATACGGCGGCCTGTTTGTCCAGTCTGAGGTAGAAGGTGCAGTCGTCGTCGATCCTTTTGTCGAGTTCATCGGTTATCCTCGACACCGTATCCTTTCCCAGTCGTTTGAACAATTTTTTGCATTCGCCGTTGTTCTTCATCTCAGAAGAGAGGATGACCATTGAGTTGCCGTGATGCCCGTCGCTCATCTCCGCGTGGAAATCTTCCGTTCCCGAGATGTTTTTCATGACCTCATGAAGTTTTTCCTCGTCTTCCGTGGCGTAGCAGAACATTCTTATTTTCACCCAATGGAAAACGTTCGCCATGCATTCACGTAACGGCAACGGATTGATTATTGTTTCGTACGGTTACCGCGCTCGTTTGACCGTTCATATACACAAAGCGTGCATGCGGACCGTCAGAACACTTTCCAAAACCTTTTTATTATCAATCCTTATTGGCAGTCCAACCGATGGATCCGTAGCTTAGATCGGCTGGAGCGCCCGGCTGATAACCGGGAGGTCAAGAGTTCAAATCTCTTCGGATCCACTCTTTGTCCACAGTTCTTACATTCCGCTTGACCGATGAAAATATTTTGCTGAAATGCTGCGTGAACGGCATTACCGTCGTTCGATGGAAACGATATGATCGTTCGGTCACGCATCCGAACATATGCCTTACAAGAGAACGATTACGTCTTTTGTCGATGTTTGTATACGACATGTATATATACGAAACCCTTAATATTGAGTTGATGACAGACGATCTGAGGGAAAAGATGGCAGGCGAGATAACATTGTCCTCGGATTCCGGCAAGACCATGAGGAAATGGAGGGAAGAATTTTCAGTCTCGCAGAATGAATTGGCATCCGCCATGGACATATCGCCGTCCGTCATAAGCGATTATGAATCCGGAAGAAGGAAATCTCCGGGCGTTGGCGTTGTCAGAAAGATGGTCGATTCTCTCATAGAGATAGACGAAGGGCGGGGCCGCCCGACGTCCTCTAAGTTCAGGACCGTGAGAACAGACGACTGCATCATGGCAATGGGCGAATTTGGATCTGGAATATCGTCGGATGATTTTGTCAGGACGATGAGAGGAACCGTCCTTAATCCCGGAACGGAAGGGAGAAGGATATACGGATATACGGTCGTGAACTCCGTGAAAGCGATAATGTCGCTCAGTTCGTCCGATTATCTGAAGATATACGGATGGAGCACAGAACGCGCTCTGATATTCACGGACGTGTCGTTCGGAAGGTCGCCGATGGTCGCAATACGTGCGCATCCGTTGACGCCGGCGATGGTCGTTTACATAAATCCCGAGAACACCGACGCACTTGCCGTCAAGCTGGCAAAGCTTGAGGGCATACCGCTGGTCTCCGTGGAAATGGAATTGAAAGAAATGATAAGCGTGCTAGAAAAAATGAAAGAAGGGAAATGACATGGATGTAGGAATAGTCAGTTACGGTTCTTATGTGCCGCGCTACAGGATAACGCCTGCGGAGATAGGAAGGATATGGGGAATAGACGGAACGGCGATGGGAAAGGGACTGTTCATCAATATGAAGTCCGTTCCGTCACCGGATGAGGATGTGATAACGATAGCAACGGAAGCCGCCAGGAACATGATGTCCCGCTGCAGCGTCGATCCGCAGGAAATAGGTGCGATATATGTCGGCTCTGAATCACACCCGTATGCGGTGAAGCCTTCCGGGACCATCGTGGCGGAAGCGATATGCGCAACACCGAATCTCACTGTCGCGGACCTTGAGTTCGCATGCAAGGCCGGAACGGCGGGAATACAGATATGCATGGGACTCGTAGGCTCAAAAATGATAGAATACGGTGTTGCGATAGGCGCGGACACCTCACAGGGAGCGCCGGGAGATGCGCTCGAATATTCCGCATCGGCAGGAGGAGCGGCGTATCTGATCGGTTCGAAGGATATCATAGCTAAGATCAACAGGACGCTGAGCTACACGACCGACACTCCCGATTTCTGGAGAAGGGAAGGAAGCCCGTATCCGAAGCACGGAGGGAGATTCACCGGCGAGCCCGCATATTTCAAACACATAGGTTCGGCGGCGAGGATGATGCTCTCCGAAATGAACACCGAACCGTCCGATTACAATTATGCGGTCTTCCATCAGCCAAACGGTAAATTCCCGATGAGGATGGCAAAGGAACTCGGCTTTTCCGATGAACAGGTAAATGACGGTTTGCTGACGCCGCACATAGGCAACACCTACAGCGGTGCCGTCCCGCTCGGGCTGGCGGCGGTCCTTGACGTCTCCAAACCCGGCGACAGGATATTCGCGGTCGCATACGGTTCCGGCGCAGGGAGCGACGCGTTCGACATAACCGTTACCGACAATATGAAGAAATACAAGAGATCCGCAGCGCCTACCGTTGCGGAAAGGCTTAAAGACACTATCCATCTGGATTACGGAAGATATGCGAAATTCAAAGGCAAGATAGTGATGGGGTGATCAAATGAGAGATGTTGCTATAATAGGGATCGGAACAACGAAGTTCGGCGAGATATGGGATGCATCATTCCGCGATCTTGGTATTGAAGCGGGGCTGAAAGCAATGCATGACGCCAATCTTACGGGCTCGGAGGTTGACGGTATGTTCATAGGTAACATGTCGTCAGGCCGTTTCATCAATCAGCACCATATCGGCGCTCTGATAGCGGATTATGCGGGAATGGCAAGCCGCAACGTACCGGCGACGAGAATAGAAGCCGCCGGCGCATCCGGAGGCATTGCGTTCAGGCAAGCAGTAATGGCGGTGGCGTCAGGCATGAACGATATCGTCATAGTCGGCGGCGCGGAGAAGATGACCGATGTGACCGACGAAGCAACCAACTCCATATTGGACTCGGCGACGGACCAGCAGTGGGAGGCCACGATGGGCGTTACGTTCGCTTCGCTGAACGCGATGATCGCAAGGAGATGCATTCATGAGAAGATCGTAACACGCGAAGAAATGGCGTCGATGGCCGTGAACAGCCATGCGCACGGCGCCCTCAACCCGGACGCGCAGTTCCGCAAGGCGATAGATCTGAACACGGTTTTGAAAGCATCGATGGTCGCGGACCCGCTGGGCATGTTCGACTGCGCCCCGATATCGGACGGTGCGTCGGCAGTGGTCCTTTGTCCGCTGGACATGGCCAAGAAGTATACGGACAGACCGGTAAAGGTGGCATCATCGGCGCAGGCAAGCGATACGCTCGCGCTTTTCCAAAGGAAGAATATAACAACATTCGACGCCACCGTGGCAGCCGCGAAACAAGCTTACTCGCTGGCAAAGATCGAGGCCAAGGACATAGCTGTTGCGGAGGTGCACGACCACTTCACGATAGAAGGGATACTGGCGCTTCAGGACCTCGGTCTTTTCAAAAGAGGCGAAGCCGGCAAAGCCGTAATGGACGGCCAGGTGATGGTTGGCGGAAAGGTAGCGGTGAACACATCCGGCGGCCTGAAGGCGCGCGGACATCCGATAGGCGCGACGGGAGTTGCGCAGATCGTTGAGATAACGAAACAGCTCAGAGGCGACGCTGATAAAAGACAGGTTCCGAACGCAAAGTACGGATTGGCGCAGAATGTCGGAGGCACCGGTTCCGCCGTTGTCGTAAGCATAATGGAGGCGATCTGATGTCGGTTGCAAGACACTGGAGAGAAACACCCGGAAGGTACAACCTGATAGGAGTGAAATGCGGCAACTGCGGTAAAGTGTTCTTCCCTAAACGTACACTCTGTCCGGAATGCAGGCGTTCATCCATGGGAAAGATGAACGCATACAAACTGAAGGCCGAGGGAACGGTCTTCACGTACTCGATAATCCATGATGCGCCGGCCGAGAACAACAGCATAAAACCGTACGCGGTCGCGATGATACTGACTGATGACGATGTACTGATAACAGGACAGCTGGTGGACGTTGAACTTGAGAAAGTGGAGATCGGGATGCCCGTGCGTGCGGTGCTCAGGAAAATGAGCGAGGACGGCGAAACCGGAGTGATAAACTACGGTTACAAGTTCGCTCCTAAGAATTAAAAACCCTCACAAACCTTTTTCCTTTATTTTCTTAATCATTGTGAAACGACATCATTGTTTCTGAATGTCCATCATGGCGACCATTTCCAGCGCCAGGTCCTCGGGTCGGATGCCGAGAGGGTTTGCGCCTATATCTGCTTTTTCGGACGTGCATGTGATTATACTGTCATCCTCGGCGGCGTCTATCGCATCGAGGCGAAGATCTTTGATACCGAACGCCGCAACGACCATTGCTCCGCATCCTTCCTTAGGCTTCATTTTCGCAAGCGCCTTGGATATCTGTCTTTCGCCGGCCGCGTATAATATTGTTTCAGTGAGCATCGTCTTGGAACGGTTTGTATTGTTCCTGAACGCACGTTCCGCGTGCATCATCGCGGAGATTATGTGATCTTTACCGTAAACGTGCGCAGGATCCATCAATATGACATCGCCTCCGAGGCTTAGGAAATGTTTCAATATGTCATCAAATGACCTGCTGCACCTTATGCCGACGATTCTGACGTCATCCATGAGGCCGCGTATAACGTACTTCTTTTAATCATTGTCTCCGCAACAGCGTTTTCGCAGCGTAATTATCGGTAAATTACTATATGCTAATTGGTATATTTTGTAAACCATTATATAGTAGCATGTGTTAACGGCGAGTAGAAAGGCAAAAACTGCCGCCGGGAACCGATACGGTTTGAACCGGCGGAGGCATAGACCGGATCGGAAAACAAACTTCCGGGAGCTATCTTTGCCGTCCGCCGTTTCAAATTTTGTCGGGATCCTGCAGGCTGTGCGTGTTTCATAGTATGGCCTCAGCGGACGCTACGCATATTTACGAATCCGGCGAACGCGGCCATTTGGGAAACGCATCGAATCAACAGACAGATAAGACCGACGTATCAAAAAAAAGAAGGCATGTCCATGAAAAGGAAAAAAGCAGGATCGAGTGAATCTAATCCCGAAAGAAAGATAGGAAACACGAAAGGGAGAGTAAAACTACCGAGTTCCCTGCGTACGGTTCTGAGGCCCAAAGCCTTGATATCAGCGTTCGCCGTCCTGATCCTTTTGACAGCGTCGTTATCCATGCTGCCCGGAGGGCAGGAAGGACACGGCCTTGAAGTAATCGGTAAGCCTTCCATTTTTGTGACTGACATAACAGACGTACCCACGCACGCGCTGGCGGGAATGCCGTTAACTCTTACGGGTACGATCCTACCGATAAACGCAACTAATAAAACCATATCATGGAGCATCAGGGATGCAGGCGCCACAGGCGCATCATTATCAGGAAATATATTAACGGCACCGAATACCGGAACGGCAACGGTCACGGCAACAATAGAAGAGAATGATCAGTTCATCGCAGTCTCTATCGGAAACAATCACACGGTTGCCATAAAAAAGGACGGTACCTTGTGGGCATGGGGAGGCAACCTTTTTAGTCAACTCGGCCTCGGAGACACCGCAGACAGAAACACTCCGATCCGTGTAGGAGCGGCATCCGATTGGATATCCGTATCGGCCGGAAACGGTTACTCGGCGGCCATCAACGCCAAAGGAGAATTGTGGGCATGGGGCATCAACTACAACGGTCAGCTCGGACTCGGCGACAATGCGCAGAGAAACACTCCGGCCAAAGTGGGAACCGCATCCGATTGGATTTCGGTATCGATCAAAAACGGTCAGACGATTGCCATCAAAGAGAATGGCACATTATGGGCATGGGGCATCAACAACGCTGGCCAGCTCGGACTCGGTGACAGCATAGACAGAAACACTCCGACCCGAGTGGGAACCGCGTCCGATTGGATATCGGCATCAGCCGGAAGCGGTTACTCAGCAGCCACCAATACGAAAGGCGAACTGTGGAGTTGGGGATTGAACGATGCAGGTCAGCTCGGACTCGGTGACAATGCAAACAGAAACACGCCTACTAAAGTGGGGACTTCATCCGACTGGGCATCGGTATCAGTCGGATGGGATCACATAATGGCCATCAAATCGAACGGTACACTGTGGACATGGGGGAACAACTCCGCCAGCCACCTCGGGTTCGGCGACAACACAAAAAAAGACACTCCGACTCAACTGGGAACGGCGACCGACTGGGCATCGGTATCAGCCGGAAGCTATTACACAGCGGCCGTCAAAACGGACGGCACCTTGTGGGCATGGGGAAATAACTGGGCCGGCCAGCTCGGCCTAGGGGACAATATAAACAGAAACACTCCGGCCCAAGTAGGGAACGCAGCCGACTGGGCATCGGTATCAGCCGGAGGCAACGTGATGGCCTTCAAAACCAACGGCGAAGTGTGGACATGGGGACACAACAACATCGGCCAGCTCGGCCTAGGGGACAATACTAACAGAAACACTCCCGTCCGAGTAGAGAGTGGCAGCTGGGCTTCGGTCTCGGTTGGATATGATTTCACAATGGCCATCAAATCGGACGGTACCTTGTGGGCATGGGGAACCAACATATGCAGCCAGCTCGGACTCGGTGACAACACAGACAGAAACACTCCGATCCGTGTAGGAACAGAAAGCGATTGGGCATCGGTATCAGGCATGGGCGCTCACGTAGCGGCCCTTAAAACGGACGGCACCTTGTGGACCTGGGGGAACAACCTTTACGGCCAGCTCGGACTCGGCTACAACATAGACAGAAACACTCCGACCCGTGTAGGAACAGCATACGACTGGGCATCGGTATCAGCCGGATGGGAACATACAATGGCCATCAAAAAGGATGGCAGTTTGTGGGCATGGGGATTGAACGATAAAGGTCAGCTCGGACTCGGTGACAACGTGAACAGAAACACTCCCGTTCGAGTAGGAAATGCGACCGACTGGGCATCGGTGTCGGTCGGACAATATCACACATTGGCCATAAAGACTAACGGTCAACTCTGGACATGGGGATTGAACGATAAAGGTCAGCTCGGACTCGGTGACAACGTGAACAGAAACACTCCCGTTCGAGTAGGAAATGCGACCGACTGGGCATCGGCATCACTTGGACTCGTTCACACAACGGCCCTAAAATCGGACGGAACTTTGTGGGCATGGGGCAGCAACGAAGCCGGCCAGCTTGGTAACGGCACAAATACAGAGAGAAACTCTCCTGTTCAGATAGGATCGGACAGATGGATGTTTGTTTCAGCTGGAAGCAGTCACACAACGGCCCTAAAATCTGACGGTACCCTGTGGGCATGGGGATGGAATGGAAGAGGTCAGCTCGGACTCGGTGACAACGCGAACAGGAACACCCCGACACAGGTAGGAAATGCGAACGAGTGGACATCGGCATCAAGCGGAGGCTTTCACACAATGGCCCTCAATGATAAAGGCGGATTGTGGGTATGGGGATGGAGCGAAAGAGGTCAGCTCGGGTTCGGTGACAACGTGAACAGAAACACTCCGACCATGCTCCAAACGCCGACGACCTATTTCACGAAGGATTTTACCATAGAGGTAATGGAACGCAACTATCAGTATGAAATAACGGGCTCCGGAAACTCATTCACCGCGATCGGATATCTGAGTGACGGCGTTGGAACATACACGGTCAGCGGAGCTGCGAACACAACGATACAGAATGTCATCAACGCGATACGTAACGATGCGAACGGTAACGCATGCGGCATAGATTTCAAAAACGTGAACATAGGAACGGCGAACATCGAGTTCAGCAGCTCCGGCGGTACTTGGGGCATCGTCACATTGAAAGGTTCACTGACATCTTCGCACAACACAAGCAACAGCGGTGTGATCTTACTGTCAGGCAACATTAACGTGAACAGTCAGGCGAATATAACAGGTACCGGCACTTCAACATCCGTGAGCGTCATACGCAACAACGGTACCGGTACGATCAACATAACGGCAGGTACGATCGATCAGAGCGGCACCGCTAACAATTTCGCAATGTACAACAACGGCACCGGAACGATAACCGTCAGCGGCGGTATAGTTCAGTGCAGCGTAAGCGGCGTTGCGATACATAACAACAACACAGGAACGATCAACGTCAACAGCGGCACGGTCCAATGC
>WQZU01000033.1 GCA_009780575.1 Candidatus Methanomicula labiotermitis | reverse complement strand
GGAGTGTATAAACACGTCTCTCCGGCAATGAAGATAGGCATTACCGATCATGTTTGGAACATCAGGGAACTGTTGGGTTTTTCTTATAGAAATAACAAGAGTCATTAACTACAACATTACCACTGGAACAGCATGAGAGAGACAAGAAATAGAATAGCCCACATCTACACCCAAGTTCGCGTAATTTCTGGGCACAAGAAGATGTGTGTCCACGATCGAAGTCCGCCGAACCTCAATGTTTCGATAATGTTCTTCGTGTTCTCGTCGGTGTCACACGATCTGAGATATGTTTTTATTCAATTCGAGTTCTTTTCAACTGAATTCTGGACTTCGGTCATCTTCATAAAGGCAGTATTTCACTCCGCTTCCCTCTATCTTCACGTATGTAATTGTGCCCATTGAGCACAATGACGTTCAACCATCGCCTCGGCCTTGCCAGACATGAAAAATCAAAGCGATCCGAGCACCCTTGTACTCATAAGTTCCGCGAATTTAGGTCTACAACAACATAGATCATGAAATAACATGGTCAACGATAACAGAACGGCTACCTATGTTGAAGGAAACCTGCAAAAAAATTCTGCACAAACTTGAAAATCATTGATGGATCGATCAGAATTTTGAAAGGATAAAATAGTGATAGGAGACATTTCCCGCGAAATTTTTTCATGAAAGAATTATGCTTAAATCACAATATGTGCAACTCCGTGCTTCCTCAGGTTCAGATTCTTCTTGATCGTGAAATTATAAGATATGCGGCAGAGAGCAAAAGGTCCGCAGTATAGATCACCTTTAAAAAACAGACTGCCCGGAAATAAGGGATTTTAGTGCAGAGGAAGGGATTTGAACCCTCGGACCACTAAGGACAAGGCCCTCAACCTTGCGTCGTTGGCCAGGCTTGACTACCTCTGCGCAGTGGTCTGTGATGGATATAGGGTAAATATACTTTACCGTCTCGCCGGTTTCAGGAGATCAGCGGCAGTGAATCGTATCTTTCGTATCACAGTCTGTTCACAAGGCCGGCGACAATTATGGGCAGGGAAATGGTGGCGTCTCCTTCAACGGTAACGTTGTCGGCAGCCTCTTTCACTTTTCCCCACGATATCGCTTCTCTTACCTGGGCGCCGGACAGCGAACCGTCGAACTCCTGCGCGGTCGTAAGATAAATTGCGTGGTCGAGACCTCCTCTGAACTGATTCCACCATATGACATGGTGCTTCGATATCCCGCCGCCCACTATTATGGCTCCCGTGTATTCCGCATTGGCCGTTATTTCATTCAGAACCTGCTCATCTTTGAAGAGATCTATCCTGAGGTCGCGGTGATTCTGGTAATACATCCACAACTGGCATCCGAAGGAACCGTCCGTGGGTCCGGGAACGAATACGGGCACACCTTTCTTATGACATTGATATAAAAGACTGTTTTCGTCTTCCAGCCTTGAACCGACGGCATCGATTATCTCATGCGTCGCCAATGATTTCGTCTCTGCGAATATCTCCTCGAACATAGGTCCCAAGCGTTCTTCAAGGACCTCTCCGTAGCATTCGTCCGGAACAAGAACGTTTCCCAGGCGGCTGACGCCCTCATGTCTCAGCTTTGCGTCGTCCATCATGAAATCTCCGTGATAATACGCCCTCCATGTTCTGGAAAGATCGTGGTCGAGGGTGCCGCACGTTGTTATTATGAGGTCGACCATCCCTCTTTTCACCATGTCAACGATCACGCCGCGCGTACCCGTTGCCATGATGCATGCGGGGAACGACAGGAACTTGACGCATCCTTTCTGCTTGATCATCCTTTCCGCAAGGTCGGTCGCATCCGCGAGCTTCTGCGCCGTGAACCCTCCGGATCCGCCCATGATCCTCAGCAGCGAATCAACGGTCATTCCTTTCTCTACTTTGATATCTTTCACCGGTATGAGGTCCATGATTCCGACCACCTGATGTGCGCTTCACAGTTTACCACATAAATAAACAATTGCGTCCGCGGCGCAGCAATGAGATAAAAACAGATAGTCAATCCAGTCAGTGCGTGCAGCATAGGCTCACACTTATCTATGCGCATGCGATTATTATCCCGAACGGACATGATGATCATAGCACGCGGTATGGAATATGCGGAGGTTTTGAACGCGGTCAAAGGAAGGAAGGCCGCAGTATGGACATGCGACACATGCGCAAGACTGTGCGACCGCATAGGAGGGAAGGATGCGGCCGACAGGCTGGCATATGAGCTGAGGTCCGACGGCATAGATGTGGTATCATCCACTTCCGTATCCGCAGCATGCCTTATATCGAAAATATGTTTGAAGATGGAAGAGATTCCGGAAGAAGTCGACATAATCATTTCGCTGACGTGCGACATCGGCGTGAAATGCGCCGCAAGAACATTCAAAAAGGAAATATTATCTCCGCTTGTCACACTGGGCCGCGGATTCGTGGAAGCTGACGGAACGCCCGTTGTAATATCGGCGTTCGATGAGTATCTGACGCTCAACGAGGCGGCCAAGAAGGAAAAGAGGGCCACGGGTCCGCTGGTATGATCCTCTCTTTTCCGGAAACCGCAGCGCGGTAAATCATGTGTTCGTTCAGGTATTAAATAATATATACAATGACGCATTAGGGAGACCTCAACGTTAGGGGTAAACTAAATGATAGACATAACACAGAATCTGTTGTTCATGATCCCTATTGCGGCCGTAACGGCCTTGGTGTTCGCCCTGTATTTCTACAGGGACATCTTTTCTAAGGACACTGGAACTGCAGAGATGCAGAAGATATCCAATGCCATTAAAGAAGGTGCCATGGCCTATCTGGCGCGTCAATATAAGACAATAGGCATTATAAGCGTTATACTGGCAGTAATTCTGGGAATCGCGGGTGCACTGGGTGCATTCGATATGACTCCCGATGCACACGGTAAATGGACCATATCCTTGGCATTCCTGGTGGGTGCCGGATTCTCGATCCTTTCGGGTTACATCGGTATGTATGTATCGGTCAACGCGAACATAAGGACCGCCAGTGCGGCACGCAGATCGCTGGGCGAGGCATTCAAATGCTCGTTCCGCGGCGGCGCCATATCGGGTATCGCGGTCGCAACGCTCAGCCTTCTCGGTGTATTCGCACTTGTGGTTATATTCGAGATGTTCTTTGGGGAAATAGGATTAACACTTGAGACGATCATCGGATACGCATTCGGTGCATCACTTGCCGCGCTGTTCGCACAACTGGGCGGCGGAATTTACACGAAAGCGGCGGATGTCGGCGCAGACCTTGTCGGAAAGGTGGAAGCCGGTATCCCCGAGGACGACCCGAGGAACCCCGCGGTCATAGCCGATCTTGTCGGTGACAACGTGGGTGACTGCGCGGGTCGAGGTGCAGACATATTCGAATCAACGGCAGCGGAGATCATCGGTGCGATGATCATCGGTTTTGCGGTGTTCAAGGTATTCTTGGACCCGGTCAATAATCTGGAACAATACATAAGCGAGGCATGGTATTTCCTACCTCTCGTCATACTGGCGTTCGGTCTGATCGCTTCGCTCGTGGGAATATTCGTCACACGTATGAAGGATGACAGTTCGGATCTGTATAAAACGCTGAACTTAGGATATTATGTGACGGCGGCTTTGATAGTCGTATCGCTGGCATTCGTGACATGGTGGATGCTTCCGGAAGACCAATGGTACTTCTTCTTCGGATGCGGTCTTATCGGAATTGCGTTGGGTATAGTGATAATATACATCACGCAGTACTACACCGCAGGAACGTGGAGACCGGTCAGGGAAATAGCGAAAGCGTCTGACACCGGTCCGGCAACGAATGCCATTACCGGTCTTTCGATAGGTATGGAATCAACGGTCATGCCGATGATAGCGATTGTCTTCGCGATAATCGGTACGTACACCTTGGGAACATTCGCGGCACCGTGCGAAAGCGTAGCGTTCGAGTACGGTATATACGGTACGGCGGTCGGTACGATCGCAATGCTCGCATCCTCGGCATTTATCCTCGCGGAGGACACATTCGGTCCGATAACCGACAATGCGGGCGGTATCGCGGAGATGAGCAACCAGCCGAAAGAGGTCCGTGAGAGAACCGACAGACTGGACTCTGCGGGCAACACGACGAAAGCCCTCACAAAGGGATACGCAATGGGTACCGCCGCACTCGCGGCGTTCCTGCTGTTCGCGGCGTACTTCGAGATAGTTGCGATCAGGACCGGAGAACCACTGAAAGATGTGTTCAACGTCAATATCGGCGACCCGCTGATATTCGCCGGTGCACTGGTCGGCGGTATGCTCGTGTTCTTCTTCTCGGCGCTTGCCATAAGGGCCGTGGGAATAGCAGCGGGCGCAATGATCGAAGAGGTCAGAAGGCAGTTCAGGGAGAACCCGGGCATCATGGAAGGCACAGCGGAACCGAGCTACAGCCAGTGTGTTGACATAGCGACACGCGGCGCTCTGAAGGCAATGATCCTTCCGGCGATGTTACCGATCGTCATACCCTTGTCGTTAGGTCTGGCGTACAGATTCCTGTTCCCGGAGGTCGCTGTTGCGGCGGTCGGTGCACTGATCATGATAGGTACCGTTGTCGGTATCCTCATGGCTAACTTCCTCAACAACGGAGGAGGCGCATGGGACAACGCGAAGAAGTACATCGAAGAAGGCAACCATGGCGGAAAAGGCTCGCCGGCACATGCCGCGGCCGTTGTCGGTGACACCATCGGCGACCCGTTCAAGGACACTGCCGGTCCGTCGATACACGTGCTTGTGAAGTTACTGCCGACCATTTGTCTGGTCACGGCGGTCCTCTTCATAGCATAAACCCTTTAATCGATTCCACGCCGGGTTTCGGCCCGGTAACCTTTTACTTTTTTAATGCTGACGGTGATCACAGGATCTGCGTCAAAAATCCGGATTGCTTTATCTCTAATAAGGCAAGTTTATATAAGAGCGCAATAATCGGTAGACATTCGAGTGTTCTATCATGTACATATTGACACAGTCTGAGAAAGTGGTGCGCATCCCGCCCGCAGACCTGAAAGAGGATATAGAAGCGGTCATCGGCGAACTGACAAAAAGCGCATATGAAGGTAAATTCGGCGAGGACGGAACGATGACGGTCCTCATAAGCAATGTTGAGACGGTCGGTCCGGGACGCATAGTCCACGGAGACGGTGCGGTATACCAAACCGTGAAATACGACCAGCTGGCGTTCAAACCGAAGGACAATGAGATCATCGAGGGCATAATATGCGAGGTCGTGAAATTCGGCGCATTCGTAAGATTCGGGCCGATCGACGGACTGCTTCACATAAGTCAGGTGATGGATGACCGCGTTGATATCGATTCGGAGAACCAGAGGCTGGTAGGCAAGGATTCCGGAAGATTCCTGGCCATCGGGGACAAGGTAAGGGCGAGAGTGGTCAGCATAGACATCAACGAGAAGAATCCCGAGGACAGCAAGATAGGACTGACAATGCGTCAGCCGGGCCTCGGTAAACTGGAGTGGATCGATGACGACCAGAAGAAAAAAGAAGAATCCAAAGGTGATACGAAATGAGGGCATGTAAACAATGCAGCTTCATATCAACGGACGACACATGTCCGAGATGCGGCAGTCCGACATCAAAGGAATGGCAGGGATACCTTGTGATCGTGGATCATGAAAAATCCGATATTGCCAAAAAGATGGGCATAACTTCCAACGGGAAGTATGCGCTGAGAGTACGCTGATATGTCCGGTCCTGAGAGGTCGAGAAGAGTTCCCGATGAGAAAAGGGAGTTGTTCAAGGAGCCTTTCGGATCACTCATAACTGAAAACGACTTAAAAAAAATGAACGGTAAGATCATCACTGTCGGCGATGTCGTGTCGCTGATTGTGAACAGACATGGCATCATACCGGACATATCCGTCTACGACGGAATGACGGAAAGGCGCGAGACGACCGAGTTCAGCGACCTCGTGAAGAACGAAGGCCGCATAACGGACGAGGTCGTAAACCCGGCGGGAATGATAACCGCCGAGCTCGTGAACGCCGTAAGAAACGCTTTATCCGGAACGGAGAAGAGAACGATCCGCGTGATCGGCGAGGAGGACCTGGCAACGCTGCCGTGCATCATTCTGTCGCCGGTCGGTACGAACGTGATCTACGGCTGGCCGGGGAAAGGTATGATGCTCATCATCACGGATGAAAGCGTCAGGAAGAGAGCGGAACAGCTCTTGAACGAGATGGAGGAGATTCCATGAGAATAGAGATAACAGAGAAGAAGGAAAATCTGCTGCAGGAAAGGACAGAGGTACGTTTCACAGTGGATCACACGGGAGAGGCGACACCTACGAGGAAAGCGGTCATCGATGAGATAACGAAATTGATGAAAGCGAAGAAAGGCACTGTTGTGATAAACAACATCGACACACAGTACGGCCGCGGCATATCGAAAGGATATGTAAAGGTGTACAGATCGAAGGATGCCGCGCTCAAGATAGAGAGAGAATATCTCCTGAAGAGAAGCGGTATAGAGAAGACAGAGGAAGCGCCTGCTGCAGCCGAAGAAGCACCCAAGCCTGCGGCGGTACCTGCGGTCGAAAAGGCAGCAGAGGAAGCACCTGCTGAAGAGCCCGCAATAGAAGAGGCAGCAGCCGAAGAGGCACCCGCAGCAGAGGAAGCGCCTGCGGTTGAAGAGGTAGCAGAAGAAGCACCTGCTGAAGAGCCCGCAATAGAAGAGGCAGCAGCCGAAGAGGCACCCGCAGCAGAGGAAGCACCTGCTGAAGAGCCTGCGGTTGAAGAGGAGGAATAAGGATGCCAGCTGCAAAGAAGAAGAAAGAAGTGACAAAGAAGAAACCCGTCTCGAAGAAGGACGCATACGAAGTGAGCGGCGACAAAGTGACCCGTAAGAAACCCGTGTGCCCGAAATGCGGACCCGGCGTCTTCATGGCCACACACAGCGACCGTGTTTCCTGCGGTAAATGCAGTTACACCGAGTTCAAGAAGTAAAGTGCGGCAACGCACACTTTCAACATTTTTAAACGGGCCTGTGGTGTAGCACGGATATCACCGAGGCCTCCGGAGCCTCAGACCCGGGTTCAAATCCCGGCAGGCCCGCTCTTTTTGCATCTTTTCCGATAGCATCACATCAAGAACATGTGACATTTTGCAAAATCTATTATAATCGCCACATCTTTATTCAATATCAGAGGCATATTTCGAATCGGAAAGGAGCATCTGAGATGAGCGTTACAAAAGAACAAGCCCTGAGCATGCTGGACATAACACTGAGGGAGTTCGAGGAACTCTATTATGTGAACGAAAAACTGTTCCGCTCGGTCAACAACTGGTTCTATTTCGCCAATGACAGGAAAGCCTCATCGCTTGCATCGAAAGGTTACGTATGCTACGGACGCAACCGCGCCCGCAAACAGGCGTTCGGCTTTCCGGAAGACGGCCACGGAGGTTTGTTCCTGCGCTGCGATTCGGAAGCCGATATCGATGTACGCGCAAAATGCGGCAATGAAAAGAACGGCATCGTGTATTTTGATCTGGAAGACGGCACCAAGGCCCATTACGGAATATTAAAGGACCCGATCGGACTGTGGGGTCCGGAAGATGCGGAATATTCTTCAGTCATAATTCCGAACAAGCCGCAGACTAAAACGTGGCCGTACTCAACGAAAGGCAGCACAACGTTCGAAAAAGCGAGCAAAGAAGAAGGAACACTGCCTTACTATGTTCTTTCAGGCGAGATCGAGAAACTCATACCCGCTCGGATCAAAGAGGATCTCGGATTATCGGATCGGTGACACATTTTCCATGGCAGACGGATACTTCAACACCGAAGCAAACGTTCTTTAGTGTGCTGTATAATCAGGTGCACATGCGATGGATGATACGCGGAAAGATACACGGAGCCTTCGTTACAATGACAAGACTTGATTATGAAGGCAGTATCACCGTTGACGTTGAACTTCTGGAAAAAGCGGGGATATGGGTCGGCGAGAAGGTACATATCGCCAATATGACCAACGGAGTACGCTTTGAAACGTACACAATGGAAGGCGAGAGAGGCTCGGGAATGATCGCACTGAACGGCGCGGCGGCGCGTCTCTGCAGCGTAGGCGACAAGATCATAATAATGGGTTACGAATTGGTCAGCGAACCCGTAAAAGCGAAAGTGGTGACCGTTGATGAGAACAACCGAACGGCAAAAGAGTTCACCTACTGATATTCTGAAAATATATTCAGACGGAGGCTCACGCGGAAATCCGGGACCGTCGGCGTTCGCGGTGGTCGTATGCAGGAACGGAAAGATAATCCATCAGCATTCAGAGTACATCGGAATACGGACAAACAACGTTGCCGAATACCGCGGTCTCATTTACGGCGTTGGATATGCGCTCGATCTGAGGGAGAATGATGTTGAGTTCATCATGGACTCGGAACTTGTTATAAAACAGATGAAAGGAGAATACAAGGTCAGATCCGAGGAATTACTGAAGATGTATAATGACGTGAAAGCAATGGCGTCAAATTTCCGTATATTGAAATTCACACACGTCCGGCGTTACAATTCTATGATAACTCTTGCAGACAAACTTCTCAACATGAAACTGGATGCGGTCGGCAAAACATAATGAAAGCATCATGACGAACACATCGCAGGCCATTCGCCGAAGTTTTAATTTCGTCATTATCGGCAACGATTACGAAAGATTTAAAACGGTTACGGTATTCGAGGGGTCATGGAGTTCAGTTCGGTCGAAAAAACAAAGGATTCCGTCAAAATACGCATCAAGGATGCCAATATGACGCTCATCACGCCGCTTCTCAACAAACTGTCTGAGGATGAGAATGTTACCAACGTGCGATACGTTGAGAAACATCCTGAGCTCGAGGACCCCGTCCTTATGGTTTCGGTTAAAAAAGGAAAACCTGAAGAGGCAATAAAAAGGGCCGCGGAGAGGATATCCGAATATTTTTCTGATCTTGCCGTAAAAAAATGATCATATGTATCGAAGATGCAGCACCGCGGAAGCGGATATCGGCATGTGCTACTATCTGAGCGGTGCGGACGGTACGGGCGGACGTTTGAAAGCGACGCCGGAAGATTTCATTGTCAATGAGATCTCAAAACGTCCGGAGGAGCGCAGTGACGGCAGATTCATCATAGCATCGGTGACTACCAGGAACTGGGAGACAAACCGTCTTGTTCGAATACTTTCGAGATCGATGAACATATCAAGGGAAAGGATCGGTTTCGCGGGTACGAAAGACAAACGGGCCGTCACCACGCAGCTGATGTCATTCGAAGCCGATGACGGGTCGCTTTCTAAGGTGGATCTTAAAGACATTCATATCAACGAGACGTACAGATCGAAACAGAGTATACGAATAGGCGATCTGATCGGCAACCGTTTTGAGATAAACGTCACTGATTGTACAAAATCCGAAGAGAATATAAGATCAACGATGGATTCGGTCACGTCCGACATAAAGGCAGCGGGAGGATTTCCGAACTACTTCGGAGTTCAGAGATTCGGAACGTCAAGACCGATAACGCACCTGGTGGGCGAAAAGATAATCCGCGGAGACATAAGAGGCGCTGTTGATATTTATCTTTCAAAACTTTCCGACCATGAATTTCCGGACACCACGGAAGCGAGGAAGATGCTGGCAGACCGTTCATCCTTTGAAGACGCGATCAAGATAATGCCGAAGACGATGTCCTTTGAAAGGACGCTTGCGGAACATCTGATAAAACATCCGGACGATGACGCCGGCGCTATATCCAAACTGCCGTCGAATCTTCAGATGATGTTCACGCACGCATACCAGTCTTATCTTTTCAATCTGATGCTCAGCAAGAGGATGGAATTGAACATCCCTTTGAACCAACCGGCGGAAGGAGATGTGGTGATACCGGTGGACGCCGATAAGGTGCCTATGCATGAAAGACCGATTATCGTGACGTCGAAGAACATGGATCTCGCGGAAAAACAGCTGCGTTCCGGAAAGGCGTTCATTGCGATATCCCTGTTCGGAGCGGAGAGCGAACTGACGGATGGCCTGATGGGCGAGATCGAACGCATGATAATAAACGGGGAAAATATAACCAATGAAAATTTCATAGTCCCAGAGTTGCCGAACTGCAGCTCCAAAGGGAGCAGGCGCGAGATCATCTGCCCGGTCGGCGATATGGCGTATGACGTCACCGGCAAAGGATACAGGGTAAGTTTCTCCCTGTCCAAAGGGAATTATGCAACCTGTCTTCTCAGAGAGTACATGAAATCGGACATGATCTCATATTGATAATCAGATGTGCATGCTTGTACCTTTCTTACCTTTCTTGGAAAGCTTATCTATCGTTCGTGCGGCGTAGATTCCAACGTTGAAGAGTCTCATGATAGTGTACGTGTTTATGTCGCCGGTCATCTCTGATGCTCCGGCCGCCGCGTCTCTGACGCTCTGCGAGAACGCAACGGGTTCCGAATCATCGGTTATCGCCCTGTATATGTATGCGATCAATCTTTTTGCTTCGTCGATCGTTTCCGCTTCGGACGCCATGAATGCGGCCGGGATGCTCACAAGCGGGTTTGAATCTATATTATCCAGATGTTCGTTTATGATCAGGTTCCTCGAAAGCCTTTCCATCTTTTCGAATTCTTTCGTTGATGTGTCGATATCTCCGTATTCCTCTATGTTTGAAAGATATTCAAGCAATGTGTCTCCAGTATCTTCGTCTATTCCGAGTTCTGAGAGCATATGATCATCGCTTATTGCGCTCCCTGTCTCATACGCATATTCTAAAACGGAAATAGCCAGACTGTATATTTCATTGTCATTCGATTTCGTATGTGCTGTGCTGTCCGTATCATCGTCATCATGATCGCTGACCGTCCGGCGGCCGGGCCATCTGATCCGCGTGTGCGTACGTTCGCCGTTATGATCGTCAGCTTTTTTCTCAAGCAGTCTGCTCAGTTCTTCCGCGATCTCCGCAGTACTGTCGTCGCGGCTGGATAACGTTCTGTAGATGGGTATGGCCTTTTCTTCATTTCCTTCTTTCACGTAGAGCCTCGCGCAGCTCAGCAGAGAGGGAGTGTCAAACGGATCTGCGTTCAAAGCAGAATCAAGGTTCTTCCTCGCTGCAGCGTATTCTCCGTCCTCAAGCTGCATTGTGCCTAAGCGCTCTAACGCCCTGACATTGCCGGGATCGATTGTGCTTGACACCGAATAACTTTTCTTGGCCGCCTCACGGCTTCCGAGCTTCTCCTGCACATATCCCCGTCTGTAGTACGTCCCGCTGTCGTCAAAGCCGTTGCGTATCGCGGAATCATATGATATAAGAGCATCATCGTAATCCTCAGATTCGCTTTGTATGCTTCCCATATGAAGATATATCTCTCCTTTTTCGGAGACGTCGTTCAGTGCTTCGTTCAGTGCGTCCAGAGCATCGCGGGTATTACCCATGGCGTAATATATCGCCGACCGTGTCAGATGGACCTTCGGCACCTCGGGCGACAGCTCTACCGCTCTGGATATCATATTCAGCGCCTGCTTATATTCCCTCGATTCGCAGAGCGCGTTTGCCAGCTCGTTCAAAACATCACAGTTGTCAGGATCCTCAAGTATCGCCTCATGATACAATGCGACCGCGCTTGAACCGTCCCCTGCCATTGCCTTCAGTTTGCCGCGCAGCACAATGACCTCCGCATCCTTCGGGTCTTTAGTTTGAATTTCGTTATATATCTTCATGGCCGCATTGTAATCGCCGTTACGCGTAAGGGCATCCGCAAGCTCAAGCTTCACCGCACGGTCGTTCGGCTCTATGGACAATATCGATCTGCAGGTTTCAATTTCAAGATCGAGATCACCTTTCAATCGGGCAGAATTCTTTTTCATCGTCAGGATGCCTATTTCTCCCCACCCGGAGGATACGTTGTCCAAAACTTTCAGCGCTTCATCATGTTTTCCCATCATCTGATAGGCTTCCGCCATGTCGGTGAGCGCACCCAGGTTCTTCTTATCCGCCTTAAGTATCGCTTTGCATACTTCTATCGTTCTCTCATGCATCCCGTCGCGTTTACAGATGTTTTTCTTTATATCAAGAACTTTGACGTTTCTTCCGTCGACCTTCAGCGCATGGTCCAGGAAGAACATGGCCTCTTCGGTTTTTCCGGCATATGCGAGTATCTGCGATTTGCGGACAAGCGCGAACACATTCTCCGGAGAATCGGCTATCACACGGTTCAGTGAAAGAACGGCTCCTTTCAGATCGCCGCGCTTCTCCTGGATCATCGCTTTCGATAACCAGTATTCCGTGTTATCCAGATCGAAGATCATGGCCCGGTCGTAAGAGGATTCGGCCTCGCTGTATCTGCCCGCCATCTCCTCCGCCAATCCTTTGGAGTGCCACTGTCTTGCATCATGCGGCAATGTCTCAAGCGCTTTTGAGAATGACGCCGCGGCACCATTGAAATCCGCCGATCCGTATTCGGCGTTGCCTCTGAGGCCCCAGAGGTCCGGTCCGCTTTCATCGTCCACGAATTCCTTTGCGATCTCCGAGGCTTCGTTCATCCTCTCGCTTTCTATGAGAAGAGAAAGGATGGAAGACAGCATCTGCGTGTCATTCTTCATCCTAAGCGCATGTTTGTATTCTTCGATCGCTTCCTCCAGTTTACCGAGCATGTCCAGCGAATACGCCATGTCCTTCGAGGCATACGCGTTCATAGGATCAAGGATAAGTATTCTGCGGCATATCTCAAGCGCCTTAGCATATTCTTTCGTTCTTATGCGTATATCCTTCATAACCGACAGCGAGGCTATGTGGTCGCCGTCGTTCTTAAGCGCACGTTCCGCGTTCATCACCGCGTCCCGGGTTCTTCCCTGCCTCAAACGTATCTCCGCCTTTATACAGTATCCGTCTGCCGTCTTCGGGGAAAGTTTGATGACAGTGTCGGCGGCCCTCAGTGCGACTGTGTCCCGTCCTAACATTATCTCGTTCCGGGCATTCATAAGGTGTACGTCAACATCGTTCGGGAACATCGGTATCAGCATATGCAGGATGTCGGCGGCCTCCTTGTTCAGTCTAATCCTCGACATAAGGTCGCATACCAGAATATACGCGGATCTGTCTCCATGTTCAGATCTGAGAAATCTTTCCGCGCAGGCGATGAATTCCTTCTCGGTGCTCTTCGATGCGAGGATCTTAAGCATACACTCCGCAACGTTCCTGTTGTTGTCGTTCTTCCCGCCCATGGCCTCAAGGAGCACCAGCGCGTCATTCCGCTTTCCCATCGATGAAAGGATGTTTGCTTTCTCAACGATGATACTGTCTATGTTCGGATATTTGGATAATATCAGGCCGTAGAGCTCCGATGATCTTTTGTACTCTCCGACATCACCGGTGATCCTGGCGGCCGCCAGCAGGAAATCGAGATGGCCCGACGTATAACCTTCTGACAATTCCAATCTTTTGCGTGCGTTGCCTTTGTCGCTGCCGTACCATCCTTTGTATATGTCCTGAAGTTCAAGCAGTTCCCGGTCATAGGTCTGAACCGGCTCCGGCGCCTCGCCGGACATTATCAGCGGTATGTTCTTCAGGACATCCCATCCTTTTCCCGGATCGATGGATATCAGTGCGTCATATGTTCTTATGAATGACGAATCTATGGCATTCGAGCGTATCAGATGGTTCATTGCGCTCTCGCTGTCCCCGGAACGCAATGCAAGCATCCCTTCAAGATATTCTTTGAACGCGGTGTCCGGAACATCAGCCAGTTTCTTCATGAGCGAGCCGGAGACATCCAGATTTCCGCACTTGATGACGATGTCGATCGCCTCCATTATCGGGTACATGTCACTCGGTTTGCACAAATCCAGTATCTTGATCGCAATCGACTCGAGATCGCCGACCTCTTCCTTAGCGGACATCCTCAGCATCTTCACGAGAACGGCGGAGTGCATCTGTTTCATCGTTGTCAAAGCGTCGTTTATCACCGCAAGAACGGACAGCTTATCATGCTGGCGTATCTTTTTTTTTTCTTTACGGTCGATATCGCATATCTTGTTCCATATCCTGATGTCATCCGGGTCCGTGAGAACGGGTTCGGAAAGCTGCATACCCGTTGAACGGTGTCGCTGAATTAATAATTATGGTTCTTTAGGGATTTGAGTGGAAACAGCACACCGCAGTGCGTTGAAACCGATGACATTCGAACCGGAACAGAGTATCGCCGCGGTGGCATGATGATGAAGCGGGAGAGGATCGGACAGG
>WQZU01000032.1 GCA_009780575.1 Candidatus Methanomicula labiotermitis | reverse complement strand
GCGCCTGATATCTCTTTCTCTGAAGAACGGAAGAGAACGATAATACCTTTCATCGTTCCTTGTATTCCTGTTGCCGCAGTATTGTCAACACTCTTGCTTATGAGGTTCAGAAAATGAAAGGCGCATCCGCGATGAATGCGAAGACGCGATCAACATCTCCCTAACAAGCGCAGTGAAATTAAATTGAAAAAAAGATGGAAAGGAGGTTATTTGCACATCTCGTAACCAAGATCGAAGGCCTTCGCGTTCACTTCTTTGAACTCTTCCGGTGCCAAGGTCAAAAGGGCTTCCCTTATCGATTCTTTGGACAGCGGGAATCCTTTCGCCGCGGCGGCGGCTCCGATCATGGCGGCATTCGTGGCCACCGATTTTCCCGCTTTCAAGGCAACCGAGGTCGCATCGATCTTTATTATGTTATTCGTCACTTTGGACATGGCCGAAATGATATCGTCCACTTTCGGGTAAGTGTCGAGGCCGGCGGTCACCGTTGACGGATAGATCGGATCGAGGTTAACGACTACTACCGTTGATTTGTTGCCGAGATGGAGGTTCCTGCATGCTTCCGCCGGTTCGAAACCGAGGATCATGTCCGCTTCGCCTTTCGCTGCAAGCGGACCTCTGACATTGTCTCCGATGCGTAGTGTTGATACTACGCTTCCGCCTCTCTGCGCCATTCCGTGCACTTCGCCCATGGCCACGTTGAGGCCGGAGTTCATCGCCGCCGTCCCGAGGACCATGGATGCCAAGATAACGCCCTGACCGCCTACGCCGGCCATCTGGATGGTATATCTCATTCTTTCACCCCTATTGCTTTACGAGGACATACACGACCGCACATCATGCATCCTATGCATTGTTTCTCGTCTATCTTGATCTTATCATCGACCTTGATCAGTGCAGGGCACGCGATCGTTGTGCTGCAGACGGAACAGCCTGTGCATTTCGTCTCGTCGACCTTGCACAGTTTAGCCTGAAGCAGCTTGTTCTTCCTCAGGTCGAGAGGACAAGAGCGTTTTGCGACAACAACCGAAAGACCGTCGTATTTCATTGCACGCGTCATCAAGTCGATCGATGCGTCGATGTCATACGGATCAACGGTCTCAACGAAATCGATGCCCAGGCCTTTCACGAGCTTCTCGATGTCCATCGGTTCCGTTTTGCGGTTTCCGTGCTTCCTTCCCGTTCCGGGGTGAGGCTGATGCCCCGTCATCGACGTTGCGCGGTTGTCCAGTATCACGGTTATAAACTTATGATCGTTGAACACTGCCGACACAAGCGGCGCTATACCCGTGTGGAAGAACGTGGAATCGCCGGCGAAAGCTATGGCCTTCTGATCCGTGGCGGTAGCGAAACCTCCCGCGGCGCCTATTCCTCCGCCCATACACAATATCATGTCAGCCATGAAGAACGGCGCCTGTCCGCCGAGCGAATAGCAGCCGATATCGGAACTGTAGATAACATCTTCCTTACCGACCGCTTTCTTCACCGCATGATATATACCGCGGTGCGGGCATCCGGCACACATGGTCGGCGGGCGCAGCGGAAGTTTGATGTCCGCCGGAGGCAAAGGTTCCTTGCTCTTCTCAACGCTGACGCGCTTGGAGAGCAGTGATATGACATCCGGATCGAACTCGAACGCCATGGGAAGGTCTCCGGACCTCTTTCCGTATATCGGCACACTCATGTTGTTCTGTTTCGCAATGCGCATTACCTGATCCTCAAGGTAAGGTTCGAGTTCTTCAACGACAATTATCTTCTCCTTGTCCTTCATGAACTCGGCGATCTTTTTCTCAGGCAGAGGATTCGTGAATCCGAGCTTCATTATCGCTGCGTCCTTGACTCCCTCTTTAACATACGTGTAAGCAACACTGGATGTTATTATTCCAGTTTTTCCGCTGCCTTCCACGTAATTGTATTCCGATCTCTCCGAAAGCTCGGCGGCTTTCTTGTTGAGATCAAGCAATCTTATCCTGTTGGTCCTGGCGTTCGACGGGATGTTGACGAATCTCTTCACATCACGCTCGAAGCGGGACTTCTTCGGAACGTCCTTTATATCGCCGATATTGACTATCCCTCTCGCATGGTTGATCCTTGTTGTCGTTCTGAAAAGAACGGGTAACGTTAATTCCTCGGACAGATCGAACGCAGCCTTTATCATCTCTTTGGCCTCGGAAGGCGTTGAAGGCTCCAGCATGGGGAGCAGCGCCAATTTCGCGTAGTGCCTGTTATCCTGTTCATTCTGTGAACTGTGCGCGGAAGGATCGTCTGCGGTAAGTATCACCATACCGCCCTTTATGCCTCCGTACGCCAATGTGAGCATGGGATCAGCGGCAACGTTGATCCCGACGTGTTTCATGAACGCAAAGGCCCGCACGCCAGACATGGCGGCAGCAGATGCGATCTCCATTGCAACTTTCTCATTTGCGGAGAATTCGAAGAACATTCCGTAATCGGCAGCAATCCTCTGCAGGTTGTTCCCGATCTCAGACGACGGCGTTCCCGGATAGGTGGCAGCAAAACCGACACCCGCCTCAATAACGCCGCGAGTTATCGCATCATTGCCCAGAAGCAGTTCCTTCTTTCCCTTACTTGTCCCCGACATATGTTTCCCTCTGAAAGTTGACCGTACTATCCATCACGGGATTTAATGATTATCATGCTACTGAACCGCAATAGATATGTAATGAATTAAAGATAGGACAGACCGTGCAGAGGTAGTCAAGTTTGGCCAACGACGCAGGACTTAGGATCCTGTCCTTAGTGGTCCGAGGGTTCAAATCCCTTCCTCTGCACCATAAATGCCGATACCGAACATTGATGACCGGATTTTTAATAACTGTCGTGATGCGTGATATTCGCCGAACATCGGGAAAATGAAAAAGGGTAAGCGGTTTCGGGTAAAGCGTTCAGTTCCTGAACGAGATCGAATACTCCATCGTGTTTCCGCCGAAGTATTTCTTGCAGAATTCCGCCGTTTTCTTCGGAGGGAATTCACGACATGAGAAAACATCAATGAAAGCTCTGTTCGTTGCGTCCGCAAAATGTCCGGATATGAGAGACGTTTCAATCAGCTGAACGAGTGAATATCCCGCAACTTTGTCATTCTCGCCGAATTTGACGACTATCGGATCTCCGTACCGTTTCATATTTATGTATTCGGCAAGGTCGATCGCGAACTGTGTAATGACCTCTTTGCTTGTGATCTTCTTCGGGTCGCAGCCTCCTATATCCACGGATACCATCAGGCCCCATTCCCCGTCGTTCTTATAGCGTTCCATGATGTCTTCATCGCTCATCAATGCACCAGACTTAGGACTCATACTGTACAATTTACATCACCGTTTTCAAAGGTGCTTCCGCACCCCCTCGAATGGATAGTGAAATGTACTATTTCAAACTGTTCAGAACGTTTTGTTCATATTCGAATAATTGACGATCTTTTAATGCATATAAGCACATTTCACGAACGTCAGCTTTCTATGCCTTTTCTGGATCCGATGCCTTTGTCGAACGGATGTTTCACAAACCTCATTTCAGTGACGTAATCCGCAATTTCAATTATCTCGCTCGGAGCGTTGCGCCCCGTGAGAACGACCTCCGTGTTCTTCGGACGTCCGTTCAGTATGCTGATCATATTGTCAACGCTGATAAGGCCCCAGCTCATCGCCCCGTTCGCCTCGTCTATGATAAAAAGATCGTATTCCCCGGAATAAAGCAGCTCTTTCACTTTAACAAGCGCCTCCGCCGCCGCTGCGCGCTCGGCATCCGATATGTTCTTCGGATCGACGAGTTCCGGCAGACCGCACGGTATAAGCGTGAAATTCTCCAATTTCTTGGACATCACATATTCTCCGGATCCCTGATCATGTTTCATGAACTGCACCATTGCAACGGAGAGCCCGTTCCCGAGCGCCCGCATCGTCAGCCCGAGGGAAGCCGTCGTCTTTCCCTTGCCGTTGCCCGTATAAACATGGATCAAACCCAGTCCTTCTTTCACGCTCATCTTTACCACACGTTCGGTATCGCCATTCTGGTAAATAACTTATTCCAAGGGATTATAACGCTGTTCCGTATTATGACACAGAGGCGGAACTATGGCCGGTGCATCCGATGTTTATTTCACGGACATGAAAGTATCTGACAGAAGTCTTTTGGAAAAGCTCAGAACGCTTGTGTTTTCCGCAGGCATTGATAAAATGGACATGGAGAAGAAGTTCGTTGCCATCAAGATACACTTCGGCGAGCCGGGGAACATGTCATACCTGAGGCCGAATTATTCGAAGGTCATTGCCGACATCATCTACGAGAAAGGAGGAATACCTTTCCTTACCGACTGCAGCACATTGTACGTCGGAAGAAGGAAGGACGCGGTCGAACATCTTGAAGCGGCCTACGAGAACGGATACAATCCGTTCGCCACCGGATGCCACGTGATCATCGGCGACGGACTGAAAGGCGATGACGACGTTGACATTCGGATCGACTGCCCTATTCTGAAGACCGCAAAGATAGGGCGTGCAGTCGCTGACGCTGATATAATAATCTCAATGACGCATTTCAAAGGTCACGAACTCACGGGTTTCGGAGGAGCGATAAAGAATCTCGGTATGGGATGCGCGTCTCGCCGCGGAAAGATGGAACTTCACAGTTCCAACAAACCTTCCGTTGACCGGAACAAATGCAACGGATGCGGATACTGTGTGAACAAATGTGCACCGTCCGCGATCATAATGAACGGTAAAAAAGCAAAAATCGATGAGACGTTATGTGTAGGCTGCGGCCGCTGCATATCGATGTGCAGACACGACGCGATAAACGTGGAAATGGATCAGCCCCATGACATCCTCTGCGAAATGACCGCGGAATACGCATTGGCGTCGGTCACGGGCAAACCGAATTTCCATGTGTCGTTTGTTATCGATGTTTCTCCGTTATGCGACTGCTATTCTAAAAACGACGTTCCCATAGTTCCGGATGTCGGTATGTTCGCATCATTCGACCCGGTTGCGCTGGATGCCGCATGCGCTGACATCGTGAACGAACAGCCGGTCATGAAGGACAGCGTACTCTTTGAAAAGATGAAGGAATGCGAATATGACAAGTTCACATGCACCCATCCGTCAACCGATTGGAAGAAGATGACCGAACATGCGGAGAACATAGGTCTCGGCGTCAGAAAATACAAGATCCGTAATGTCTGAACCGTAACGATAGCATATTACCTGCGATGAGAGTTAACTTAACTGTAATCGTTTCAATTCTATAAACAGACAGATTCTTATCGTACGTGAAACGGATATTATCGACCATTTGCGTTCTTGCGCTTGTTGTCACGGTACCCTGCATATCTGACAACGCCTCAGCCGCAGGAAATGAACATATCTGGCTATACGAAATAATCCCTGCGGGTTCGTTTGAAGCGGTCACGGTGTACAACGCCGGCGCCGTGAGCGTGAACATGAAAGGGTATTATCTCGACGACGGAGAGGGAACGGTAAGATTTTCGAACGATCTGTTCATAGGCGCAAAGCAATTCGCCACATTTGCCAGCAAGACTCCGAACGAATGGTTCACCGACCGCACGGTGTACGTTTTCGGAACGCACGGAATAGTCGCAAGATCATTCATCCTCGCGGACGCCGGCGATGAGGTTATGCTCAGAAAAGTATCATCCGGTGAAGTGCTGGATACATTCGTTTACGGGAACGGCAATACCGACACGACAGGATGGAAAGGAGAGGCGTTCGGAAGGATACCGGCAGGTAAAATGGCCGTAAGGGTGTCGCCGTTCGACACCGACACGAAGAACGACTGGAGGATCTCCGTTGCCGGACGCACCGATGAGAAGATAAGCTCCGCGGGGCCGTTCGACGCGGTCGTCACACCATTCGTGTTCCCTGATTCAAGGGGCGATCCCTTATTCACAAGACTGGAGAATGCCGTTTCGGAAGTGCTGATATCAATATATCTGATCGATCACAGGGAGATAATATCGCTGCTGATGTTACTGGTAGAAAAGGGCGTTTCGGTAAAGATACTGGCGGAAGGATCTCCGGTCGGCGGTGTTCCCGACGTAGAGATACGTTATCTTACCGCTCTGTATGAGAAAGGCGCCGACGTACGGATAATGAAAAGCAACGACGGATACAAACGGTATGATCTGGTGCACAGTAAATATGCGGTCGTTGACTCCGATACGGTCATCGTAACGTCGGAGAACTGGAGGGAAGGATCGTTCAACAGCAACAGAGGATGGGGCGCAATAATCGAAAGCGATGACAATGCGGATTATATGCGTAACATATTCTTTTCAGATTTCGATCCGTCAAGATACGATACGTTCGATCTGAAGGAGATATACCAATCCGCAACGCCGATATCGGTGCCGCAATATAAAGCAAGGACATCAACGGAATACGAATCATTCCAAGCATCCGTAAAACCTATTCTAAGTCCGGATTTTTCGTTCGAATATCTGAAAAGGGAGATGCTGAGCGCAACGGAAAGGATATACGCGGAACAGATGACATTCCAGTACGCATGGACCGATCCTTCGGTTCAGTCACCGCTGTCATGGTCGCTTACCGCATCCGGCAGCGGTGCCGATGTGAAGATACTACTGGACACCACATTTGACAACGAGAACGACAGTATGAGCAATTATGCGGTCGTATCATTGATACGGGACATGGGAGACATACAGGCAAAGACCATAAGCGGCGGAGATAATTTCAATCTGATGCACAACAAAGGCGTGATAATCGATGATACGGTATGGGTGTCATCCGTCAACTGGAGCAACGCGGCGTTCATGAACAACAGGGAACTTGCGGTATCCATAGATTCAAGGGACGTTGCCGATTATTTTGCTGAATTTTTCCTTTCAGATTGGGGTCCGGACGCGGAAATGGATCTGATCGTCCGTGTCCACGGGAACAAAGCGGGAGAACCGGTGATACTTGACGCGTCTTTCAGTTCGTTCCCTCACGGAACTGTATTCGAATGGGATCTCGACGGTGATATGATCGCCGACAGAACGGGGATCAAAATAGCTGTTGTTTTACCGGAAGGAGTGAATGAATGCACGCTTTTCGCCAGGGACGCTTCCGGATCCGTGCATATACTTGAGTTCACTGTGGTGATCGATCCATCCGCGGAAACCTCGTTTTTCGAATCATACGTTAAATACGCACCGATCCTTATCATTATGCTTACAATGCTCGCTGTTGCGGTGCTGAGGAAGATGAGAGGAAAGGGATGATAATAAAGGATTATGATCCGAAGGACCGGGAAAGACTGTATGCGATCATTTGTGCATCTCTTGATGAGATGTATGAGGCCGATATGCTCTACTTCTTTCACGTTCAGTGGCCGGACGGACAGCTTACAGCCTGCGACTTCTCCGGAATACCGATCGGTCTGATATCATCACTGAAAGCGGAAACGGATCATGTTAGGATCATGATGTTCGCCGTTGACGAGAATTACAGATCGATCGGCGTCGGATCCGCTTTGCTGACGCGATTGAAGCATGTGGCCGCGATGCAGGGCATCCGCCGAATATCCCTTGAAGTGAGACCCTCAAACACACGCGCCGTCAACTTCTACAAACGTCACGGTTTCACAATATCCGAGACACTGGAACGCTATTACAACGACGGAGGCGACGCCGTAAGGATGAATTGGATCAGTTGAACATCTGATCTCCGATATGTTCGTTATGAAGATAGTAAGGAGATTTCTCCTTCTGTGATTCTGAAACGTCCTTTGACAGTCCTTTCATATACGATCCGTATTTGTTCTTGATCTGTTCTTCCACAGGCCTTGAACGTTTTATAGCACGTTTTATATGATCGACGTCAATGAATTCCGCGCCTTCCATCACTGCGATATCTCCCGCGGCGCGTATCAGACCGCCCAATTCCCTCAAACGAAGCGTAAGACCGGCAGGCTGGTTGTCTGCTTTTGCTCTCGCTTTGCCTTCATCGATTATCATCTCCACCGCTGCAATGGTGGCGTGGGGTATGCGGCCGTCCATCTGTATCTCCTGAGCAACGAACTGCGCATATCTTGCACGGTTGCTTGAGGTGTCGGGCATTGCCGTGTCTATAAGCACCTCATAACCTCCGCCGATTATCCTCGATCTGAGTGGGGAAAGTATGTTCTCAAGATCCTGTATGTTACACGCCGCGACCAATATGAAATCGCACGGAACGTTGTCAACCTTAACACTGGCGCCTGCGCTTTGCGGATTCCTTCCCGCTATCGGGAACTTACGGTCCTGCATCGCAGTGAGTATGAATCTCTGCAGATTTCCGAGATGGGATATCTCATCCACGAAAAGCACACCTTCATGAGCTTCGTGTATGGCCCCGGCGACAACCCTTTCATACGCCGGCGTTCCGAGGCCGGCGTGGCCTCCGTACGGATCGTGGCGCACATCACCCAGAAGCTCCGTCTCGGATGCGCCTGTGGCAAGAATGAAAGGATTCCTGTCAAGTTTCACGAGCGATTTCTGATTCGATGTTTTATCGAGTTCCCTTCTCCATTCCATTGTCTTCTGGTCGAGCATGCGTATCTTGTCGCCCGCACGCTCAAAGACGATCATCTCTTCGGTGCCGTCGCTTTTTGTTTTTGACGTGGTTACCTTCTCCTTACCGACGGAGACCTGCGGCATTGCGGATTCAAGCATGCTTCCGATAAGATCCCCGAAAGGATTGGTGTTCCCGCCGATCTCCATCTTCGAATGTCCGCAGTGCGGACATGTCCTTTCCGTGTATCCCGAATATTTGCGGCAATTCTTACACAGATACCCGAGACGTTCCGCGACATTCGCCGGAACCTTATCAGGTGACAGCAATTCTCCGGCAGCCCCCGCTTTAGAGATATTCTCTTCGTGAATGTATGATTCCTCCACAACCTCAAGTATCGGTCGTTCCGGATTTTCGGGATTGTGCACAACACGTATCTCATTGGTGGGCTTCGGAAGATGAAGGGATATCGCCTGAGCGATCATGGATTTACCCGTACCCGGAGGTCCGACGAGTAAAAGATGCCTGCGCTGCTTAGCAGCGATCTTCGCAAGCTCTATGGCCTCTTCCTGACCGAGCACACGGTCAAGCGGATCCGCAGGTATTGCTATCTCTTTCGTACTCTTCAGGCCTTTCAGGCTCTCCCATTTCTTGACGACTTTTTTCTCGGTCATATTAATGCAGGTCTTCCTTTGTCCATATGGTCATGCCGGCAGGCATCTTTGTAATGTTGCCCTTACGGGTGCCGACTATTATATTGACTCCCTTTTCAGCGGAGATGTCCAGTATCCTCTGCGATATTATTCCGTCAAAGACAATTTTTGATATACCGTCGGATAGCCCTTTCAAAGATTCCGCGAGCTCTTTGACGGTAACTTCCTTCAATAACGTGTTATCGGAGTCAAGGATCTTGGCGTTGTGCGTGGACGACATCTCCAACAGCATGTCGCGAAGCTTCTCCTGCTCTTGCGAAAGGATCTTCGGAGGTTTGACGTTCTCCTTCTTTGCGCGCGGTGTCTTTTTCTTATCGTCCTTCTCGACGCTGCGCAGAACCCTTCCGGGCGGCTGCTGAGTCTCACTGTCATTATCATTGTCGGACGGCGTACGTTCAACCTCTTCCGCCATCTTTTTCTTATATCTTTCCGCAGCCTCGGAGTTGAAACGGTCCTCTCTCGGCCTTCCGCGCTCTCTCCTGTCTCGCCTGTCATCACGGCCGTTCCTTTCCTCGCGATTGTTGTCGCGTCTGTCCTGGTTCTCACGGCCGTTCCTTTCCTCGCGGCCGTTGTCACGCTTATCGCCGCGTCTTCTGTCATCCTCTCCGTTAGCGTGTTTATGATCGTCATCGTCCGACAGACCGTTCAGTTCCATGTACTGGTCTCCGGGGATCTTGTTCTTTAGACA
Organism: Candidatus Methanomicula labiotermitis; assembly: GCA_009780575.1. Taxonomy (GTDB): domain Archaea; phylum Thermoplasmatota; class Thermoplasmata; order Methanomassiliicoccales; family Methanomethylophilaceae; genus Methanomicula; species Methanomicula labiotermitis. The sequence goes on along the minus strand of WQZU01000032.1, from coordinate 5,300 downwards.
TTTGACTATCTGTTTGGTGGAAAGTTCTTCCACTTCATGTGCACGCGGAGCGCGCGCAACGAAATCCACTTCGGCGACCTGGAACAATTCTCTGAGTATGAGCTCTCCTCCCCTGTCGCCGTCAACGAATGCGGTGACCACTTTCTCCTTAGAGAGTTCCTGCACCGTCAGCGGTATGTTTGTACCTTCAACGGCTATCGCGTTCTTTATCCCTGCTTTGAGAAGATTAAGGACATCCGATCTTCCTTCAACGATTATTATCGCTTCGGATGTTTTCACGTTCGGTCCGGCAGGGCATCTGTCCTTGCCGTACGATATTATCTCTTCAACCTGTATACTGTGCCTTATGCTGTCGGTCAGGTCGGTGCTTGTACCTTTCGACTGTTTTATGAGGTCGTTGAGCAGTTCCTTTGCACGGTCGACGACCTTCTCTCTCTTCGATATGCGGACGTCTTCGATGCCCAGTATCTTTATGGTAGCTTTACAGGGACCGACGCGGTCAATGGTCTCCAGCGCGGATGCCAAAATGACGGTCTCAACCTGATCCAAACTGGACGAGATGTATACCAATCCGTCGGATTTTCCGCCCTTTGAGGTAACTTCGGCTTCGATCCTGCCGATCCTTCCGGATTTCTGCAGATCGCGAAGATCAAGTTCCTCTCCGAGCAGACCTTCCGTCTGACCGAATATCGCGCCTACAACATCAGGTTTTTCAACGATACCGTCCGCCGTAAGCCTTGCCTTTATCATGTATTTTGTAGTGTTAGGGTCTATATTCATATTGTACGCCTCTAGTGTGGGAAAACTCTCTATCTTCCGGGTGTTGTACGCTCTCGGCGTACCACGGAATTCTCCGTTACCTGCCCGTTAACTACGGCATCGCAATTTCGTCACGACCTTTCCTTGTATCGTGACCGATCCTTTGTTTTCTGCCGCCATTTCGGCGATATGTGATATGTGATAGTGAATCAGGAAGCATTTGAGTGCCTTCCCGGCCCCTCATTATATTTCAACGTTTATATACTTTGTTGAACTGTGTTTCGAAAAGAGATCATCCTTACAAGTAGAGGGAAAAGAAGTTGAGAAAGATAAGAATACGCTCATTTCCTCTCCTTCGCCTTACGGCTCGGTTCGGAAATGAGCACCCGGGCGGCCTAAGGAACATATCCAGGTCAAGATGTATTACAAGAAAGTGTACTCGCCCTGAATTTTTCATTCACTGGGCGTTGTACCGTCGTATGGAATTTGAGTTATCGGAACCTGTTAAGAAACGGCAGACTGCACGCAGTACCATTCACTTCACACTTCTCTTTAAAGACATTAGATAACTCTTTCTCAGGAAAATCTATTCCCAGATCTCCATTGAATGGGAATTCAGTTATGGCTGATCAAAACTGATCCCTCGAGATCTCAGCAGATCCTTACCGAGTTCCGTTGTACGAACCGTCTCGTCCTTTATGCGTACATCAAAACCACAACGCAGAAGGCCGATATTTTTCAATCTGCCTATCACGTACGGGTTGTCATCTGTTCTCAAAGGCGCTCCGCTGACGTATCTCTTCAGTATATCGTTCTCTATTTCTTTCACGGAGCTCACCTGTATTAAGAGGGTTCGATTATGGACGGAGTATATAATCGTTCTATATAATCATCCGCCGTCCTCGCACACCCCTCGATTACGAATCTCCCATCAAGGTGTTCGAAATGATATGATAGAACGCGATTCCGAAGAATGGCTGAAGGCTGTGAAAGGCCCCTGGGTCAAGCGTAAGCATAAACTTTGTTGTTCCCGGAAGCATTGGATCTTACTTCAGCGCAATCTACGTTTGTCTTTACGGTTTGCGGCAGGAGAGAACGGATTCGGTTCGTTTCATTCGTCTCTCCCGCCGCGTTTTCAAGTGCTATTCAAGTTTTTCACCCTCTGATACATCTCTCGTATCGTTGGTCACGAACCTTGATTTAAACACGCCAACGCTCACTGTTCCGGGAGATCGGAGAATGAAGATCTCTGGATCTCATCAATGTGTCCTTATTCCTTCCCTTTTTCCCTGTTCCTCATGATGACCATGATGATCGCGATCGAAAGTATCAGCAATGCGATGAGTACGATTGAGAAACGGGATGTTTCACCGGTTGTGTTTCCGTTACCTGTTCCTTCATTACCTGTTCCTCCCGCGTCTTTATCTCCCGCGGTTTCCACCCATTTCAAGTGCAGAACGAGGTTATCCGTTATCTCGGTCTTTCCGAATTCGAACAGGATCAGCTCATCATTCGAAAGAATATACCAATTACCGTCGCTGACATACCCTTCTTTGGTCCACGTACCTGTCGGTTCCGATCCGAAAAGAATTGTTGATGAATCTTGTGTGACATACAGTGCATCCGGGGCCGCATCTATGCTTTCATCCACATTGAACTCCACCGTCCATAGGTATATCGTGACCGGATCGGCACCCGGGTCGCCGCCTCCCCAATGATCATATCCTTCCATCCCCTGCCCTATGTTCGGATCGTTCAGATGTATGAAGCTTGCCGTTGTGTATATCGTTCCTCCGTCGCCGCCGTTACCTCCGCGGTTGCAGCCTTCCATGTACATACCCGCACCGCCTCCTCCGCCTCCGATGTCCGCACCGATGTTCACTCTTACGCCGCTGCCGGCCGTTAATGCACTGCCTCCGGTCGCATTGACCGTACTGCCCAACAATGTTATCGTTCCTCCCGCGCCGCCGTGACCTCCGCGACCGTCTCTCTCGGGACATACTCCGCTGTCGTCAAAATCGCATTTGACCCATTCGAAACCGCCCCTTCCGCCTCCTCCTCCGCCTATCCCGGCACTGCCTCCGGCGCCGTAATGCACGGTCGTGCCGCCTATTGCGGTCACATTGCTTCCTATTATGGTTATGTTGCCTCCGTCACCGCCGTCACCGCCGTCCGTACTGCCGCGGTTGGTGTTGTTGTGAGGTGCTCCGCCTCCGCCGCCTCCGCCGCCTATCCCGGCACCGCCGCCGATGACGTTGTTTATGTCATCATTGCCGCCTATTGCGGTCACATTGCTTCCTATTATGGTTATGTTGCCTCCGCTGCCGCCATTGGAACCCGTAGCGGCGGTAGAGGTTTTCATTGCCACCGGAGCTCCGCAGCTTCCGCTTCCTCCTCCTATGCCTGCGCCTCCCACAATGCTCGTTGCCGTAACGTTGCTTCCGATTATCATTATATTCCCGCCGTCGCCTCCGGTGCCGCTCGATCCTGCGTCACCGCCGATGCCGCTGGAGGCCAATGCACCCATGCCGCCGTACATGCCCGTACCGCCGCCTATACCCGCGCCGGCCAAGGCCATCACGGTCACGCTGGCATTGATGATCGTTATATTCCCGCCGTTACCTCCGTCACCGCCGTCACCGCCCTGAGCCCTTCCGCCGGATCCGAGGGTGTTGCCCGCAGTCTTGCCGTCCCCTCCGTTACCGCCGCCGATGCCCGTGCCTCCGTGCCATGCTTCCCAGTGACCCGTCTCATTGTCGATCATGCCCGCCTTTACGGTCACTTCGCCTCCCGTTATCGTTATGTTCCCGCCGTCACCGCCGTTACCTCCGTTACCTCCGCGGCCGCTGCTTCCGCTCTTACCGCTGCTTGTTATATCAACGGCATTTCCTCCCCATGAGCCGAATGTACCGTGTCCTCCTCCTATCCCTGCGCCTCCGCCGCTGGACATCACGTTCACGATGCTGTCCGTTATCGTTATGTCTCCGCCGTTGCCGCCGTTACCGCCGTTACCGCCGTCGCCGCTGTTAAGCCCCAGGCCCGCCAGGCCGGCCATTCCTCCGTAACCTCCTCCTATCCCTGCGCCGCCGTTCATGGTCCAGCTGTAGCGGTGTGCGGTCACACTGATGCCGCTGTCCGTTATCGTTATGGTACCTCCGTCACCGCCGTCACCGCCGTTCCCGCCCGCACTGCCTCTCTCGGCCCATGCATACGTGCTTCCGTTGCCGCCGTCGCCGCCTGAACCGCCGCCTATCCCTGCGCCGCCGTAGAAACTGATAGCAACCGCCATGCCGCATCCGTCGATCGTTATGTTCCCTCCGTTCCCGCCGTCACCGCCGTGACCTCCTTTACTGCCATTCCCGCCCTTGCCTCCCGAACCGCCGCCTATCCCGGCGCCGGCATGACTGCTCGTTGCGGTCACTTCGCCTCCCGTTATCGATATCTCGCCGCCATTACCGCCTTGGCCGCCCTGACCGCCCCAGCCGTCGTAGCCGGTCGACCGGCCCTCATCTGCCAAACCGCCGTTCCCGCCAGCGCCGCCGCCGATGGCCGCACCGTTCGCTCCTTCCGCGAGCACGGAGCCTCCCGTCACGGTCATTATACCGCCCGATCCGCCGTGACCGCCTTGGCCGCCGTCATTCCCGTCACCGCCCTTGCCGCCCGCACCGCCGCCGATGCCGGCGCCGTTGCTTCCAGTCACGGTCACCTTTCCGCCGTTTATCGTTACGTTCCCGCCTGTTCCGCCGTCGCCTCCCGCGCCGCTTTCGTATCCTTTGCCGCCCGCACCGCCTCCGATACCTGAACCGCCGTTACCGGTCACCGTTACCGTTCCGCCGTTTATCGTTATGTTCCCTCCGTCTCCGCCGTTGCCTCCTGCTCTCACGGTATGATCTGCGTCGGTTCCCGCCTTTCCGCCTATGGCTGCGCCGTCTGTTGCGTTGACGATCAATGAACCGCTTGCGCTGCCCGTTCCGGGCGATGAAGCGCTGTCTATCGTTATCGTTCTGTTCGTTTCAACGAAGATGCTTCCTTTGATCGTGTTCGTTCCGTGCAGCAGCAATGTTATATCCGCTGCATCTTCCAACAATATGTTGCCCGTGACAGCGACGCCGTTCAGTGTTACCGTTGTGGAAACACCCTTTTCGAACAGTATCGATATGCCGCGGTCATTCGATGATCTCAATATATATGTCTCTTCGTTCGCGTACGTGTTGAAAGTGAGAGTTCCGTCCGATGCGCTGAATGACCATCCTGCGCCGCTCGTGTCATTCGTAAAACCGTTCAGTTCAATCGTCGGCTGCGTGGAAGCGATCGGCGTTTCGTAAGGATCATTATCGTAATCTGCCGTGATAACTCCGAATAATGCCGCAAATATCAGCACGAAAGATACGGCGATGACCGCTTTTTTAACGTTAGATCCTAAGTTCGCAGAATCTGTGAGTACAAGGGTCTGCGGATCCGTGTGATTTTACATGTCTGGCCATAGCTGAGGCAACGGTTAAATATCATTGTGCCCATATGGGCTTAATGACATACAGAAG